>JANOEZ010000190.1:0-3637 GCA_031413335.1 Nitrospirota bacterium | reverse complement strand
GCCTGGTCTCCTCCGACTGCGCGCATCGAGGGAGCACATTCTGATCGTGCGCGCTGCGCGAGCAAGGAAGGGAGACCGAGACGCCACGCTCGCTTCGTCAGCCGCCGTCAGCGGCGGGCGGCTTTTTGGCCGCCACTCTTGCTCCACTCCAGCCGCTTAGGAACATCCTTGTAGGCAGGGATTTCTGAAAAAGTCTTGAAGGCTTTCTCGAACTGGCCGTCGGATTCGTAGAGCAACCCGAGGTCATACCGCACCAGAGTCGCCAGGTCGCCGACGCATCCGGCATCGCTCACGGCCTGCTCCAAATAGCCGATCGCATCCTTTGTTTTTCCCTTCGCGCGCAGGCACAGGGCTACGGCATGGGAGGCGTTGACGAAACAAGCCGGCCCCTTGAGCGCAATCGCAAGCTCCTCCATGGCCTCATCGAAAAGGCCCATGTCCTTGTAGGCCACGCCCAATTCGTAACGGACCATCAGTTCCTGTTCGCTATGTTGCTCCTGCGCAGGAGCCGCAGCAGCGGGAGCTTCAGCAACAGCGGCGGAAGCCTCGGCAGCGGGTGCTGGCGCGGTAGGCGCCGCCTGGCCGGCCTGGAACAGTGCCGTCAGTTTCGCCACGACCGGACTAGACGAGGCGATTTCCTTGATTTTCTCGAAGATCTCGATGGGCAGCGTTGGATTATCCGGATCCGGGTGCTCCAGCAGGACTTCCACGGCCCGCCCGTAATGGGTGGCGGCGGTGGCCTTGTCCCCGCTCTCCTCATGGACCTTGCCCAGCAATTCCAGCATGGTCACGGACGTGGGATTGACCTCAAGAAACTCCTGGATCATGGACTCGGCCAGCTTGTAATCCCCGGACCGGATGGCCGTTTCCGCGAAGAACTGAATTTCTCCCCGCGCGACCACAATCTGCCCCGCCTTGAGATGCACGCGGGCGAGCAGCCGGCAAACCTCCGATTCTCCCGGCTCACGGCCCAGCAGCTCAGACAGGGCCGCTTCTGCCGGCCCGTACTGGCCATTGGCCATTTGCGCCATGGCATATTCCAGCAGTGCCGGTTTAGTCGCCTTATCCAGGGCATTCAGATTGACCTGGCCGGCAGCCCCGGCTCCCGGCGTCTGAGCAGCAAAGCTACCCGTGTTTCCGCTCGACAGATCTTGCAGTGCCTGCACCGCATCACGATTCTTGGGATCGAGCTTCATCGCCTGCTTGTAGGCTTCCTTGGCTTCCTCCAGGCGATTCTGGTTCACGCATGCGCGTCCCAAATCGACGAAGGCTCTCCCTCCATCTTCCTGCCAATTCTGCTTCACGCACACATCCGCGATCTGTCGCATGGCGTCCAGATTGGCGGGATCATGCTTGACCACCAAACGGAATGTCTCCAGCGCCTCCTTGGCCTTGTTGGCCTTCAGGTACAGCTTGCTGAGCGCCAGGTAATCGGCGACGGCATTACTGGTCAGGCCGCGCTCGGCGTTCAGATCGGCAAGACACCTGTACGCGATGAACTGATTGGGATCGATCTTGAGGATTTTCTTGAAGACAGCGATGGCCTTCAGGGCGACCCCGCCGGAACGAAAGGCCGTGGCCGCCTTGAAATAGGCCTCGATCGCCTCGGTGGACGCACTCTTTTTGAGATGCAGATCGCCGATAGCGTTATAGGGAGCGCCATCGTTCGGTGAGAGATCGGCCAGCTTCTTCCACTCGGTAATCGCCTCGGCAATCTTGCCCTGCGCCGCATATTTTTGGGCGTTGTCTTGAACGGCGCTTTTATCGAGGGCCATAGCGTACCTTCACAGTGAGAGAAGTCTCGTGGCCAGAGTAAAGGGGGGGCCACTGTCTTGTCAAGAAAACGGCCCGTTGCGGCGCAAGTTTTTAGAGCGGTGTCCTAGCCCACAATAACAACGGGTCCACAG
This sequence comes from Nitrospirota bacterium, assembly GCA_031413335.1. GTDB lineage: Bacteria > Nitrospirota > Nitrospiria > Nitrospirales > Nitrospiraceae > 2-02-FULL-62-14. The sequence continues at coordinate 1,730 of JANOEZ010000190.1, read as the reverse complement.
CGCCGGCTGTGGACCCGTTGCAACGGAACCGTGTCATGAAGAAGGAGTGGGATCCGGCGCGGCTGTGGACATCTTCACCACACTACCGTGTCGTTAAGAAGGAGTGGGATCCGGTGCGCTACCGGACATCTTCAACACATTGGCGGCTTGCGGCCCTTTTGCTCCCTGCACGACGTCGAACTCGACGTTTTCGCCTTCCTTGAGCGTCTTGAATCCTTCTCCCTGGAGCGCAGAGTAATGCACAAAGACATCTTCTCCACTTTCGAGCCGGATAAACCCAAACCCCTTCCGATCGTTAAACCACTTGACGGTGCCTTTGCTCCTCACGCGCCCCTCCTTTCCTCACACTGATGGGCGATGACAACCCACCACGCCTTACGAAACGGACAAAAAAATACCGCAGAAGGAAGCTTCCTCCTGCGGCCCTTGCAACACCGTGACGATCCGCATGTGTATCCTGAAACACTGAAAATTTCGGGCCAGCATTTATCACAGGGGGGTGGGACTGTCAAGGCCTCTTTTACGTACTCCACGCAACCCTGACACACCGAATGCCCTGAACAAGCTTCGCTGTTTCATTTACAAGTCATTGGAAATCCCGTATATTTTCCGTATCGCCATGCGCAAAATTCTCGACCGATACATCTTCACCGAACTCATGGCGCCCTTCTTCATCAGCCTCAGCGCGCTCTGTTTCGTGATGCTGACCAAGGAGCTGCTGCGCCTGGTCGAACTGCTGGTCTCGAAAGGCGTCGGGCTGGCCGCCGTCGTACAAGTCTTTCTCCACCTTTTGCCGTCCTTCCTGGTCCTGACGCTCCCCATCGCCGGGATTATCGCCTCGATCACGGCCTTCGGCCGACTCTCCTTCGATAAGGAACTCGTCGCCATGCGGGCGTCCGGCCTGAGCCTCCTGCGACTATCCAGACCCGTCCTGCTGTTCTCCTGCCTGGTCTTCGGCCTGACCCTGGCGCTCTCTCAATGGGGCCAGCCATGGACCAGCGTCTCGCTGAAAAAACTGGCCATGAATCTGCTGCGCGATAAACTCACCCTGGCGCTGGACCGGGGCGTTTTCAACGAACCGGTTCCGCACATGGTGATCTACGTATCGGACAGCCGGACCGGCCCGTTCCGGCGGGGCATCTTCATTGCCGATGATCGCAACCCGGCCGACAGCCGCGTCATCGTCGCAAGCGATTACACGCTGCTCAACGATCCCGGCAGCAGACAGGTCGGCCTCCGCCTCCTGAACGGCACCGTGCACAGCCGCCCCAGCGACCTTGAGCAGTACCACCAGATCTCGTTCTCGACCTACGATCTGAAACTGAGTCTTGACCAGAGCGTCTACGCCGCCATGGACGAACGCCCCTCGCGCGAGGCGGTACTGGCCCAACTCGAGCGCACGAACTGGCGGGATACCGGCGCTCTGCGCCGGCTGATGGAATCCTACAAGGACCTGGCCTTCCCGACCGCCGCCCTGATTTTCGGCATCCTGGGAGTGCCGGTCGGCATCGTCTCGAAACGGTCCGGGCGCATCGGAGGGTTCGCCGTCGGCGTGGGCATCGTCATCGCCTACTATGTGCTCAACGTGCTGTGCGAATTTTTCGTGACGACCCTGGTGCTCCCGCCGTTTGCCGGAGCCTGGCTGCCGAACGCGCTGTTCTTTGCCGTGACCGTGTGACCAGGGTGATCCCGGCGCTGCACGGCTCGTGGCAGACCTGCACGCCGCTGGC
>JANOEZ010000189.1:0-7473 GCA_031413335.1 Nitrospirota bacterium | reverse complement strand
GCAGCCGAGGCTGTTTTCGTTCAACAACCCGTTCGGGGCGCCACGGCGCTGCCGTGATGGTCGATTTTCCACGCCAGTTCAAAGGCTTTGCCTGGCGTCATGCCCGGGACCGCTTCGCAAAATAGCTGAATGACCTGTTGGTAGGTGTGGCAGTCGCAGTTGTACACCACCACGCGGGCTTCCAGCCCTTCGCCTGTGCCGGTGCCCTGCTCTTCGATTGTTTCCGGAGTGGCGTATGTGGATGGGGATTCAGCCACGGTTCTGCATTCTACTGCCGCCGCCATCGGCTGCCAAGCACGTTAATAGCCCTCTCGTAATATCCTTTTGTTCTGAAGCGAGATTCCGTCGCGTGCACAGGTCCGCTCCAGCAACTGGAAGTGGACCTCCGAGTCCGTGACCGCCTCCAGCCCGTGCTGCCGGCAGAGCCGGATGGTGTAGACCAGGGCGGCCGAGGTTTTGACCAGTGCCAGGGCATATTCATACGCATAGTCTTCATCGGAAGCCAGCCGTCTGCTGCTCATCGCCTGCATCTGTTTGACGGAACAGGTCTGCGTCGTGCGCGTTTCTTCCAGCAAACGAAGCAGCGCGGCAGGGCCGGGCACTGTCGAACTGCCGATGACAACGCTGTGCGAGAGATCGAAGAGCCCACGCTGAAAGCGCCGGCTATTTTTCAAACCGTCGTGAAAAACGGCCCGCCATATGTTGTCGCTCAAGTCTCGATCGGCAGCCGAAATCATATCGGCGTCCAGCGGGCCGCTGACGGAATAGCCCTGGACGATCTGTCCCGTGTTGACCATCTCAGGGTGATACTGCCCCATGCGATCCTGATAGGCCGTCGTGCCGCTCATGGGTGTGAGCTGCAAGGCCATGTAGTCACGAAAATGCACGGCGCGATAGTCTTCGAGCAGGCGCGCCAGCGTCCGTTCGTGGCAGAGGTGAAAGGGATAGTACAGCGCGTGATGGGTGGAGGCTGGCGTCGGCAAGGCCATATGTCTATACTACGCTTCCGCGATGAAACAATATCTGAACTCGATACTGGGTTTGAATCTGTTCTTCGTATTCATTCCCATTGCGCTGACCCTGGAGTTTCTCCACGCCGACCCGACTGCCGTCTTTCTGACATCCGCTCTGTCCATTATCCCACTCGCGGGGCTGATGGGCAAAGCCACCGAGCATCTCACCAGCCACGTCGGAACCGGTATCGGAGGCCTGCTCAATGCGTCGCTGGGCAATGCGGCGGAGTTGATCATCGCACTGGTCGCGCTGCGGGAAGGGCTGCACGACGTCGTCAAAGCCTCCATCACCGGCTCGATCCTGGGAAATATCCTGCTGGTGCTCGGTGCGGCGATGGCGGCGGGCGGGTTCCGATACCCGCAGCAGCGATTCAACCGGACCGCCGCCGGCATGGGCGCGAGCTTGCTTCTGCTCGCGGCGATCGGCCTGATCGTCCCGGCCCTGTTTCACTTTACCGCATCCGCTCAGGGCGCGAAGGTGGAGCGGGTGTTGAGCCTCGTCATCGCCGTCATCCTGTTTATCATCTATCTCTTCAGTCTGGTCTTCTCGCTCAAAACCCATCGCCATTTATTCTCCGGGGATGTCGATGTCATGCACGAGGCAGGCGAGAAACCCTGGAGTCGGCAGCGCGCCATCTGGGTTCTTGCAGGGGTGACGATTGCGGTGGCGGTCATGAGCGAAGTGCTCGTCGGGGCTATCGAGCCGGCGGCCAAGCAGTTGGGGCTCACGCAGGTGTTTGTCGGCGTGATTCTGGTCGCGCTCGTCGGCAACGCTGCGGAACATTCGACGGCGGTGCTGGTGGCGATGAAGAACAAGATGGACCTGGCCCTGGGCATCGCTGTGGGGTCGAGCCTGCAGATTGCATTATTCGTGGCGCCGGTGCTGGTCTTTGCCAGCTACCTGTTCGGCCAGCCGCTGGATCTGATCTTCACGCCGTTCGAAGTCGCTTCCGTGGCGATTGCCGTGCTGGCGGTGGGCTATGTGTCTTCTGATGGAGAGTCGAACTGGATGGAAGGCGTGATGTTGTTGGGGGTCTACCTTATTCTGGCGATTGCGTTTTACTTTCTGCCGGCGTGAAGGAGGGGCTTACCACTTATCCATGTCGATGACTTCGGTCTGGTCCCAGAGGTTTTTATACTCGGCATCGGCCAGCGCTTTTTCGCGGTCTGCCTCCGTCTCCTCGCCGAAGGCTTTCTTCTCCCTGCCGGCCTGGTTTTGAGCCGTCGTCTCAGGCTCCGCCTCAGGATTCTTTTTCCGTTTTTTGGGGTCCATATTGACCGGCATGGCGATTCCTTCTGCGCAGGCACTGATGGGCCATGTTCCTATGCCGCCCAAAGTTTGTCAAGAACAGCCCGGTGCAGGGCAGTCCGCGATCATTGATTGCTTAGAGCAGTTCCACGGCGACAGAGTCTGCGTAGCGCCGTCCTGCATCGGTCAATCTGATCCGTCCCGCTCGTTCTTCCAATAATCCCCGTCGTGTCAACTGGTCCAGTGTCTGTTGCCATGCCCGATCGGGCGGCTCATGGCGCAACAGGGCCTGGTCAATACCCTCGATCAGGCGAAGCCCGAACACGATCCGCTCGCGTTGGCGTTGGTCCGCAGTAAGGAGTTCCGATTCGGTGATGACAGAGCGGCCCTCCTTCAAGGCCTGACAATAGCCGTCCACGTGCTCGACGTTTCCAAACCGCTGGCCGTCAAGATAGGATTGGGCGCTAGGGCCGAGTCCCAGATAATCCTCTCCCTGCCAGTACAATAGATTATGGCGGCAGGCGTGGCCCGGTCTGGCGTAATTGGAAATCTCATAGCGCGTGAATCCGGCCGCCGCAAGGCGTTGGGCGGTCGCGTCTTCCATGTCGTTCTGCAAGGCGGCGTCCGGCTCGATGGCATCGCCCCGGCGCACGTCAAGATGCAGCCGGGTTTTCTCTTCGACGGTCAGCGCATAGCAGGAGAGGTGCGCCGGTTCCAGCGAGAGGACGGCGTCGAGCGTGGCCAGCCAGCCGTCCAGCGTTTGTCCGGGCACACCGTAGATGAGATCGAGGTTGATGTTGGTGAATCCTGCTTCGCGCGCCATGTGCACGGCAGCCTGCGTGCGGTTGCCGGAGGTGCGGCGGCCGATCTGCAGTAGCTCGCCCTCGTCCATGGATTGCACGCCGAAACTGATGCGCGTGAAGCCGGCCCCAGCGAGGTGTCGCAGACCTTCCTCCGTGACCGTGTCCGGGTGGGCTTCCACCGAAATTTCAGCGGCATCCGTCAGGCCAAACGAGTCACGGATGTTCTGAAGGATGCCGGTGAGCTGTTCCGCGCTCAGCGACGTCGGCGTGCCGCCACCGAAGTAGACGGTCTCCAGTCGGCGGCCGGCGAGGCTCTGCTGGCCGGCATGGAGCCGTATCTCGCTGGAGAGCGCGTCCAGGTACCGTTGCACGCGGTCTTCCCGGTGGATCTGGATGGCAAAGGCGCAGAAGTGGCAACGGGTGTGGCAGAAGGGAACATGGAGATACAGGCCGAGGCTCATGAACAATGTGGGCTAAGCCAGCGAGCGGTTCGAATAATCCTTGGCCATGGCGATTTCGATCTCGTCGAGCGGCGAGAGACCGCGGTTACGCACATGAACGGTCCAGGCCGAATGCCGCCGCAGGAGGTCGAACAGCATCTTCGTCATTTCCGGCTTGATCCGCTGTTCCCAGTCCTGCACCCAGACGTGATTGTCTTCATCGCCGTCGTAGTCGTCCGGAAACGACGCCTCGAGGCTGAACCGGAGATTGAACGTCTTGTCTTCGTGAAACATGCGCGTCTCCTTGGCGCGGGCCGTTGCGATCCGGCCGCGTGGCTGTCTATAATGGGTTGCGAACACAGGAGAACATCATGCCCATCTTCGAATATCTTTGTCAGGAATGCAACCACCGGTTCGAGGCGATCGTGCAGGGTTCGGCGACGCCGGCCTGCCCCTCGTGCAAGGCCACGAAGCTGCAGAAACAATTCTCAAGCTTCGGAGTCGGGGCCAATGCCGATTGGGCCAGCTCCAGTCCGTCCGGTTCATGCGGAAGCTGCGGCGATCCGCGCGGACCCGGTTCCTGCTCGATGAACTGACGATTGCCTGTTGATGAGTGACGAGAGCGAGCAGGCCATCCGCCGAGCCATCAATACCATCTGCCAATCGGACCCTCTCATCAAACTACTCCAGGAAGTGAAGCTCGAGCGGATGAAACCGGCCGACGCCGGTTTGCGCGCGATCACCGAATCATGGCTGAGCACGTACAAGAAAGCGCTCGAAACGCCTGGTCTTGACCGCGCTGCGCTGGCAAGACTCGATCCCTCGCCTCGTCTGCACGTGCTGATCGAGGCCGGTGTCCTGCCGGCTGATCATGCGGGTGCCGCTTCGCTCCGCGCCGTCTTTGAGAAAGCGCTCTCGGGAGCTGCAGCGGCGTAACGGACGCAGGGGTTGAGTGAGGACTATCGATCCTTTGCGCAGCGGAAGCCGGTGCCGCTCTGCTGATCGGTGGGGAGCCCATAGTCCCGGTCGGCGGCGCGGAGGCTGCTTGCCGGCTTGAGCCAGGAGCCGCCGCGCACGACCTTCAAGAGCTTGCCGTCAGGACCATGAGGGTTTTCGCGCGGTGCGCGGAGATAGTAATAGGGTTCGAACCAATCCGATACCCATTCCGAGGCATTACCGGCCATGTCGAAGAGACCGTAGGGACTGGCGCCTTCGGGCAGGCTGCCGACCGGCAGCGTCAGCACCTCACCCTTCAACCCTCGTTCCTTTGAGACACGCGCGCCGTCACCGTCCATCCAGAAGGCTTTCCATTCGATGGTGTCTTTGAACTCGAGCGTGCGCCCGGCCCAGTAACTGGCGCTGTTCGATTTTTTGACGCTCCACTCGTTGCCCCAGGGATAGAGCCGGGCATCCGTGCCCCGCGCGGCTTTTTCCCACTCCGCTTCGGTCGGGAGCCGCTTGCCCGCCCAGGCGCAATAGGCCGCGGCATCATGCCAACTGACATTGACGACGGGATGAGTCTCGCTGCCGGGGAGCGGGCGGCCGTCGTTCCAGAGGGTGGCGGAGGGATTCGGATTGGTCGGCACCGCATGGTGTGCAGCCTTCACGAATTGCTCGTATTGGGCGTTCGTCACCTCGTAGCGGTCTATCTGAAAGGCATGGAGCAACACCGAACGTTGCGGTCGTTCGTCCGTGAAGCCGTCGCTCGAGGGACTGCCCATCAGAAAGTCACCGGCAGGAATGACGGCCATGTCGCCTGGTCCCCACGGTTTGGGAGCCGGCGCCTGGCATGCCGTCAGGCTGAACAACAGGGCGATGGCGGTGATGTGGAGACTGGTTGTCACGAGCGGGGGGGTAGACCGCATGCGCGGGCGATGCCATCTCGATATCGGAGCCACAGTGCGAGCGATTGCCTCAGGCATGCGAGGACGGCCTTCTGCTGTGCCGCCATGACGGCATGGCCGACGACCATATCGTAGGCATCGTGGCGATGGCCGGCTTCAACCGTTTGATGGGCGCGGATCAAATCCATGCAGGCAGGCGGCGCTCCATGGTGACGGACCAACGGGTGCCGGGCGATGACCGCTTCGATCTCGTCCTTTGTTTTCGGTTTTGACGGGGCGAGCAGTTCCTGCCGGTCGTTGATGCTGCCTTCCACGAAGATCGTCAGGGCTGCGGCGCCCAGTACCCAATTGCGTTTATTCGATACGGCATCGAGCCACTTGCGGTAGCTGCGGCTGGCAGGCAGCATCCGTACGCTCTCAAAATCTTTCGCGCTGAGCCCCAGTCCTTCCATCATGACCAGGAATAATTCAGGGTGTGACTTACCGAGGGAGAGTCCGCCGGTGTCCTCTTCGTAAATATTGTCGGCCAGCATCCGGCGGACCGGAGCCGGGGGATTCCGGCCGTGGATGCGGGCCAGGAACACCGGAAAGTCCCGTACGTACACGGCATATTCCTGCTGAAAATGAATTTTGAGCTGGTCTTGCGTGAGGGTGCCGTCGGCGAAGTGCGACCAGGCCCAATGGTGCTTGCGGTCCATCAGGCCGAGCAGCTGTTCGCGGAATTGAGAGGGAGGGAGCGCCGTCATGTCGTGCCTTGCTTTCTTTTCGGAGTCGTCGCTACAATCCTGCGCGCCATGAATCCCATTACGATTCAAAACCCGGACGAGATTCTCAGCCTGCTGGCCGACGTCGCGTTGCGGGGCAAGGGCTTCACCACCGAGAGCCTGCTGGACCGCGTGCTCGACGAAGGGTTCACGGAGCCCATTTATCTCAACGCCAACGGAGAAGATCCTGACGCGTTCTACAAGGGCCAGCCGAACGCCTGGGCGGTCTACCAGGTTCGCGAGTGGAAACGCGTGCTCACGGTGTCCGGTGGCCCGGGCAAGGAGCGTCGCGTCCAGATTACCGAAACGCCCTGAGTTCGCCTGCCTGACAGCGACTCGTCCGCAGTCTAAAAGTCATCCCGCGAAAAAGCAATTGAACTCCGGCTGACTCCAGCCGACTCCAGCCGGTTGCGGCGACGACGCCCTCGGCCTAGAATGGCGTGCAGTGCGGCCGCTGTCGGAGTCCATGCATGTCCAAATGGGTGCTCGTGCTTGCCCTCGGCAGCACGGTTGTTCTGGGAGTGGTGGCGGTGCTTAAAATTTGGCCGACGATCAATGTTGTCGAAACGGGGAAGACGCCGGAATATCCGGATGCCGTGCCCAGGCAGTACCCCGCACCGAAAGATCGGGTGCTCGAGGCGGCGGTGCAGGCCGTCGGCCGGATGCCGCGCTGGACGCTGGTGTCGTCCCGTCCTGAGCACGGAGAGATTCGGGCGGAAGCCACGACGAGGCTGTTCCGGTTCGTGGACGATGTGACGATCCGCTGCGTGGAACAGAACGGCGTCACTGCGGTCAACGTACGCTCCGCCTCGCGGGTGGGGCGCGGCGATCTGGGCCAGAACGCCCGCAACATCCGCGCGTTCTTCGCCGCGTTGGACCGCCAGTTGGGAGACCGCACCGGCCGTTCGTAAGCGAGGCTGTCGTTATGGGGCTGGCGACGTTGTTGGAAACAGGCAATCCGGGAGAGCTGGCATTCGTGAAAAGCCTGCTGGACGGCAACGGGATTGTCTACGTCGTCCACAACGAACATTTCGGCAGTCTTTATTCGGGTGTCGCGTCGCTCGCCTGCGCGGTGCTGGTGCAGGACTGGGAATTGGAGCGGGCAGTCATCTTATTGAGCAAGTTGCGTGACAGCCCGGCGCCGGATCTCGATGCGGGGTGAGTTATCGCGCCGGGTGCTTGGCGGTCGAAGCGGGCGGCGGTGTGTCTTTCAAGCGCGGGCGGTCGCGGGCGCCGTAGTACCAGCCGCCCTCCAGCGCGTCTTCTTCGAAATAGAGGTAGCGGTGCTTGATCTCCGACGAGCTGATCCAATCCTCGAAGATCCATTCTTCGCGCCGGGTGCCGTCCTTCGTGTAGCTGA
>JANOEZ010000188.1:0-1173 GCA_031413335.1 Nitrospirota bacterium | reverse complement strand
TCCGCGCCGAGGTCTATCACTACGACGATCTTCTGGCCTGTGGGTCGGAGGCGAAGGTGAAGGAGAAGGGGTTAGCCAACAATTCCAGGAGGTGGAGACGCGTTTCATCGGAGAGCGCATGGAAGAGTTGCACGGTCCGTTCACGGTCTGCGATCTTTGCAGAATGCATGGCTTGAATATATCAACATAATTTGATAAGTCAAGAGTCCTTGCGGCGAATTTCCTGGAGAACTGTCATGGAGTGCATTCTCTTCAGACATGGCATTGCACTGGACCCACAAGACTGGAAGGGCGCGGAGGCGCTGCGGCCGCTTTCACCGGACGGCGAGAAGAAAACCCGCAAGGCGGTTGCCGGACTCCGCCGGCTTGGCGTCACGCCCACGCATCTCTGGTCCAGTCCCTTGACGCGGGCCATCCAGACTGCCGAATTGATCCGAAGCACGTTTCAACTGCGTGAGGACATCCAGATTCACGATGCGCTGCTGCCGGACGCGCCGCCGGAAGAGCTGATGAAGGTGGTCGCGGCGCTGCCGGACAATGCCTGCGCGATCTTCGTAGGACATGAACCGCATCTGGGGGCCACCGCGAGCGTCATGCTGTTCGGAAAGGCGAACGGAGGCCTATCGCTGAAGAAAGCGGGGAGTTGTTCGGTGCGCTTCGATGAAAAACCAAAGGCGGGCCGAGGCACGCTCAACTGGTGGCTGATGCCGTCCCAACTCAGGAATCTGGCGTCGGCGTAGTGGCGCGATCGGATTCCGCGCTGGCTGCCACCGCTTGCTTCGTCGCCAGCCGGCGCTCGTTTCTGAGCAAGGGCTGAATTTGCGCGCGCAACGCATCCTGAATCTCTTCCGGCGGTTTGCGGGCATCCACCACTTCGAAGTGAAATTCTTCGGCCATCTTGTCGAATTCCTCGATGAGCAGGCTCTGGTACTTCTTGAAACTGTCATAGAGGTCGGCGCCGAACTTCATATCCATGCCGGATTCCCAGAAATTCATGCCGTTGCTTTCGAGCACGCGCAGGGCCAACGTATCCACGTCGATGCGGAGATAGCAAACAAGGTCGGGGACCAGGGCAAATCCGAACACGTTGCGAATCCAGGCCTGATCCCCGCTACGCACCGTGTCCCGCGCAAAGGCCGTATAGATGTAGCGGTCGGCCAGCACGATGAAGCC
>JANOEZ010000187.1:0-7436 GCA_031413335.1 Nitrospirota bacterium | reverse complement strand
CAAGCTTGGCACGGAACCCGGACCCCACGAGCTTGTGCCGCCGCTCAAAATAGGCCTTGATCAGGTTGCGGGATAATAGGAGCGTGAGGACGACCAAACCAATCAGATTGATGTTCACGAGCAAGATGATAAAGGCCGTGGTGGTATCCGGCAGAAACCCTTCGGTCTGGGGACCGCCGGGCACGGCGTACTGCGTGTAGTAATAGGTGAGTGCGAGACAGGGTACGAGCAGGAGCAGGACAATCCACACGGGCGTCCAATGCGGGCGGCGCCGGTCCTGCTCGCCGGACTGCGGCCCGACTTCGGACAAGGGCATACCCGTACGACGCAGCTCCTCCGCGTGCGGCTTCGTCTTAACCGGTGGATCGAATAACCCCGGCATCAGAATCCTTTTCCGGCCTTGGCTGTTACCCAGGACGAATCGAAGTCACTGTATCGCTCGCGGAACAGCGTTTCGAATGCTTCTGAAAAATCCGGCGTGACCAGGAGCGACTCCAGCAGCCGGCGCACCGGCGCCACGCCATGGCGCTGCATCAAGGCGCGGGTGGCGCCGTAGCTTTCCGCATAGGCCAGCGAGGCATCGCCGGCCGGCAGTTCGAGAAAACTCCGGTGCAGCGACGCCAGCGGAGGCCGCTCGCCCGCGCGAATTCGGATCGCCTCGCGCTCCCACGACCCGGCCGCGTCCGGTCCCCGCTCCATATACAGGGCCAGGCCTTCATTCAGCCAGGCCGGCGCCTGCCCGCTGCTCAACCGATGAACGACCGCGTGCATATACTCGTGCCGCAACGCGGCGTCGGCCGACGCCGGATCGCCCGACACCCGCTCCACAGGTAAATGAATGCGGCCATCGAACAATCCCTGCGCCCAGTCGGGGCCGGACGCCGATCCCTGAAACTGCTCGCGGGGATAGAGCACGACGACAATCCGGGACGCCGGGAAATAAGACCACTGCGAGCCGATTGTCCGATAGACCGTTTCCAGCCGGTCGGCCACGGCATTGGCGACCGCGCGATCCGTCGAGCGGTGGAACTTGACGATAAAGTGCGCGCTGAACAGGCGGTCCAATCCGGCTTCCGCTTCAACCGCGCGGCGCGCGGCCAACACACGGCCTTTGATCCCGGCGTCGTTGGGGTCCTGCCGGGCGGCAATCTCATAGTGGTGCACCGCCGTGTCAATTTCACCTCGTTGGTCGTAAATATCGCCCAGGAACTTGTGGGCCTGGGTCGCGTTGTGATCGAGCGCCAGGGCTTTCTGGAACGTGGCCGCCGCCTGTTCGTCCCTGACCAGCAGATGCTGACTCAGGCCGAGGCCGACCAGCAGCGACGCATCCGACGGCGCCAGCGCCGAGGCTTCGGTGAAGGTTTGCGCCGCCCGGTGGTACTCCCCGCCCTTGATCAACTTCCAGCCGGTCTCAGCCAGCGCAGCCGCGCGGGCTTTCGCCTCCTGCGGGGGCTTCTCAGCCCAGGCCGGTCCAACGAACAACAGCGCTGCGATCAATATAATGGTGATGTGCATGGGCCCGCTCATTCTAAAAGGAGATGCACACAGGGAAAGCGCTGGCGATCGGGTGGGCACGGGGTCAGGAAGAGGATGGTGCCTTTTTGCCTGACGCCAGATCGACATACTTCATCCGTAACGCGTAGAGCATGTCCGTCAGCATCGCCTGTTCTTCCTGATTCAAATTGCCCTTCGTCTTGGCCTCCAGCACGGACAGGATGTCGACAATCTCTTTGGCCTGCGGCAGATTGACGGGAATCTTTCCCTGCCGGGGATCCAATTGCTCGCCCATCAGCATGAGGGCGGAGGTACTGAGCGAAAAAACGAACGAGGCGAACGTGACAGGCAGATGCGGCTCGTGGCTATGGCCCGCCGCATGTGTTGGATCAGGCGCCGGTGAGGATGCGGCCGGACGACTGGACTCAGCTGCCGACGGTTCGTCGCCCCGTCCCCGTTTGTCGCGGATGACAAAGCCCTGTTCTTCTTCTTTGGCCATGCTCTAACCGTCTGAAATCTTGTGCGTACGCTACCACAGGGCCTAGTGTTGCGCAAGCGACACAGCTATAATGTCGCGTACATTTTGGAGATGTGACCGCCATGTCGGATCGGTTTAATGAGCTCGTGCAATTGATGGCGAAACTCCGGGCACCGGACGGCTGCCCCTGGGATCGCAAACAGACGCACGAATCGCTGAAACCCTATCTCCTGGAAGAGACCTACGAAGTCCTGGAAACGATCGACAAACAGGATGAGCCCAAGCTCCGCGAGGAACTCGGCGATCTTCTGCTGCAAATTCTCTTTCACGCCCAGATCGCAGCCGAACGCCAGGCGTTCACCGCCGAGGACGTCATGCAACTGCTCTCAGACAAACTGGTCCGCCGGCATCCGCATGTCTTCGGGGGAAAAGGCGACGGCGCGCTCACGCCAGACCAGGTCTATTCCAACTGGGAGCAAATCAAAAAATCGGAACGGCAGCAGGCAGGCCGTTCCGAATCGGTGCTGGATAGCGTGCCCAAGACACTTCCCGCGCTGCTCAGAGCATTCCAGGTCCAAGCTCGCGCCTCTCGCGTGGGCTTCGACTGGCCCCACAACGGTGAGGGTGTTCATCAGGTCATGGGCAAGGCCAAGGAAGAGATCGAAGAACTGACCGAGGCCTACGGCACCCGGGAACAGCGAACCGGCGAGGCCGAGCAGGCGGCCGCGCAGCGGCACCTGGAGGACGAGATGGGCGACGTGCTGTTTTCGCTCGTGAACCTGGCGCGGTTCCTCACGATCAATCCGGAAGACGCCTTGCGGCGGGCGACGGACCGGTTCGCCGACCGGTTTCACTTTATCGAATCGGAAGCGGCGCGCACGGGCCGCGTGCTCGAATCCATGACGCTGGACGAGATGGATGCCTTGTGGAAGGAAGCCAAACGAAAGTTGTCGCCGCCGCGGACGGCGTAACCACCAATGGAATCTGAGCGAAAACCGGAGACCGAAACGCCGCCAGGCCCCTACGAAGAAGGCAGACGCGCCGGCGCGCATCCGCTGGTCGTCGTGCTCTCCATCATTCTTGGCCTGTGGTTTGCGATCTGGCTGGCCACACCCAAGGGCAAGCAGACCCAGGCGCCGGTCAATCCCGAACTGGCGTCAAACAGCATCGCCGATGATGAAGCAGGCACGGCCCCGATCATGTTCCGCGTCAAGTCGACCGTCAAAGAATTCAACGCGCTCGGCCTGCTTATTCCCGAACAGGCCACCGACAGTCAGGTTGCCGGTCTATTGAAACGGTTCCGACAGGCCCGGCTGGCCAATCAACTGACGACCCTGCTCCCGCCCACGACACCGAAGCACAAACTCGGCGAACACGCAGTGGCGGACATTTTCATCTTCTCGGATGGGAAATTCACGAAGGCCGATGTGCTCGGCGTGCTCTCGCGCGGCGCCCACGCCCCCGGCGAGCTCTATCCGAGCGCGATTCCGTTTGAAACAGCCATGGAGCAGGTGCGTGGACACTATCGGATCGATTTGAACGACACCGGACACCCGGATAAAGGGTCGATCGGCTTTGCGGACGAGTCCGGCATCCATTCCAGGCACTATCGCGAGTTGTTCTGACCTCCTTGTAGAAATTTTCCTCGCGTTGCCAACGTTTTCCCTCGCTCTGCCTGCCCAAAACTCTCGCATGATTTTTGCCTAATTCGTACACAGCCTATACTCAGCCCCTGGCCGTTCCGGGCCATTTTTACGCACTCCACATAACAATCACCATATCTTGTGGTAACCCTTTGATGAACCACAATGACTGAAAGGTAGGCAACGAGCCACGCCCTGCTTCCAGCGATGGAATCCTCTGCTCAGAGAGCTATTATCAACAGGGTTATCAACAGATTTTGTGGAGTGGAGTGGTTCGGCTAGAGACGAACTTTCTCACGAATTTCCTGTCGTAACGCGGCCTTCGAGTCATGCATCCAGGCCTCCAACCTCGGAAACAGATGCACCAACGGACCGGTGAACGGCTCAATCAGAATATCCAGCCGGTCATTGAACATATTTTCCTCGTTCGCGATCTGCAACTTGTGCGTCGCGATATGTTTCGTGAGCAATTGCGAGATCAAGAGCTGCTGCCCCGGGCTGCCGCCTTGCAATTCAAGAATTGTTGTCTTGAGATGGTCGAGTTCGTCGGCGACCGCGACCTTGACCCGCACCGCGTGAGGCATCGGCCAGGTGGACCGCTGGACGGCGAAATCCCACGAGAACGCCTGCTCACGGGGTTCCCTGAATGGACCGCTGATATGGAGAATCGTAAAGGGATTGGCCATCGCTCGCTATTCACGCTCTGTGGTGACCCCCACTATATTTGGGCTGATCCGGTTTCTGCAACCCCATGATGAAGTGATGCGTGTGAGGTTGTGAGACTCGCGCGACACGAGCGAAGCGCGACTTGCATGGAAAACTCTTTGCCGGTCTTGCGTTTCTCGCACGTCACGCCAGTCCCGCGAGCAACGCATCACTGATCACGCCTTCCGGTGAACAGGCGGATCACGCCGCTGGCCGCGTCGGTCCCATCCCTGATGCAGTCCGGAATGCCGATGCCCCGATAGGCCGCACCGGCCAGCAGGAGGCCGGGATACCGGTCGAGCGACCGCTGGATGGTCTCCAGCCGGTCCAGATGCCCGAGCGTGTACTGCGGCATGCCGCGGTCCCATCGGTTCACTTCGGCGTACACCGGCTCGCCGGTCACGCCGGTCATGTCCTTCAATTCCTCACGTACGCGACGGATCAGCGCCGCATCGTCCTCCTGTAAAATTCTTTCCCGCCCGATCCCACCGAGATAGCAACGCACGAGTGTCTGCGAGGCCGGCGCGCGGTGCGGCCACTTCAAGGATGTCCAGGTCGCCGCCAGCAGGTCACGTCCTTCCGTCCTCGGCACGACGAATCCAAATCCATGAATCTGGCCGCCAAGCGTGCCGGTCTTGTAAGCCAGCGATACCGTGGCAGTGGACGCATAGGGAATCGCGCCCAGTAATTCCGACGCGAGCGGGCTGAGCGGCCGGACCAGATCGGCGGAGACAAAGGCCGGCGTCGCCAGCACCACGGCATCGGCAGAGATTACGGCGCCGCTCTCCAATGTCAGATCGTAGGTCCACCCGATCGGGTGATTCGTGCCGGTTTGACGCACGCGCATGGCCGCGACCGACTGCTGCGCCATGAGTTTCGCGCCGACCGCGGTCAGTTTCGCCAGCAACGCCTGGACCAATTCCACCAGGCCATCCTGCAGCGTCACGAACATGGTGCGACCGGATGTTGCGCCGGCCGGCCGGCTGGCCAGCATCCCCCGGATCAGGCTGCCATGCTTCTGTTCCAAATCGAGAAAGCGCGGAAACGTCGCGCGAAGGCTGATCTGCGTCGCATCGCCCGCGTAGATGCCGGCCATGAGAGGCTCGACAACCTGCTGGAAGGCTTCGCGCCCAAGCCGGCGGGAGAAAAACGAGGCCAGCGACTCGTCACCGCCGTCACGTTTGGCCGGCAGCACCAGATCCAATCCCATGCGCGCGATGCCGGGCCAGGAAATCAGCCCGCTTTTCAGAAACGGACCCAGCTTGGTCGGCACGATGACGACCAGCCCTTCCGGCAGTTCACGCAGGCGCCCGCGCGAATAGACGAAGGTTTTTTTCTGGTGATCGTTGGTATTGATCAGCCGGACGGAAAGCCCCAGTTTCTGGCAGAGTTCGAGTCCCCAGGGCTTTTGCGAGAGGAACGAGTCGGGCCCGGCTTCGATCGTCAGGTCGCCTACCCGGTGCGTGACAATCTTCCCGCCCCACTCGCAGCCCGCCTCGATCAACGTGCAGGTCAGCGACAGGCCCGCGCCCGCCGCCTGCTCGTAGAGACTGAAGGCTGCGGTCAATCCGGCGATGCCGCCGCCGACGATGACGACGTGTTTAGCTGACTGTGTGGGTTGTGCTGCCACTGAAAGACTTATCGCACCAGCGAGGTTTCGTGCTGTTCAATCACCGACGCCAGAATCTCGATCAAGGGCGGCGTGGCGTTCAGCATCGCAATCCGCTCCAACTGCATCCCCTGCCTGGTAGCGCGCTGTTTCAATTCGATGTCGATATCGTAGAGCACTTCCAAATGGTCGGAGAGGAACCCGATCGGCGCCATCAGCACATGCATATGACCGTCCCGATGCAAGGCATCGAGCGTCTCCTCGACGGTCGGTCCCAGCCATTTTTCATTGGATCGCCCCTGGCTCTGATAGGCAAACCGCGCCGTTACGGCGCCAAGTTTCCGGCACACGGCGTCCATCGTCGCTTTGACGTGGTCGGGATAGGGATCCTTCATCTGCAGAATGCGCTCCGGCAGACTGTGCGCCGTGAACAGAACCGGCACGCGGCTGCGCACGTCCGCCGGAAACTTCTGGAGCGCCGCCGTGATATTGCCAGCGATCGCGTCAATTAAACGCGGATGCTCGTGCCAGCTCTGGACGTAGCTGACCGGAAAGTCCCCGCCCACCGCCGCCCGAGCCTCTTCGACCTTTTTAATATAGGCGCCGATGCTCATCGAGGAATATTGCGGCGCCATGCAAACACCGATGAGCTGCTCAGGCTGTTCGTCCATCAGTTCGGCGTAGGCGTCCTTAATATAGGGATGCCAGTGCCGGAACCCGATATAGGCGCGGTATCGCTCGCCACCCGGCCCGTTGAGCTTCTGTTCCAACTTGGGGACAATTTCACGCATGATGCCGAGCACCGGCGTCTTCCCGCCGGTGGCGCGGTAGCGTTCCTTGATCTCTTCAACCAGTTCGGGCGGCGTCGGACGCCCGCCGCGCACGTCGAGCAGATAGGGCTCGACATTCTCCAGCTTGTCCGGTCCTCCCACCGCCATCAATAAGATGGCGGTCGGTCTCTGTGGTCCAGGCATCTTTTCACCAAAGCGAATAGCCAATAGCTGATAGCAAATAGCTAATGGCGGTATTGTTGAGCCCTAATCTGGCTGCTAGCTGCCAGCTACTTGCTGCTCGCTAAAATTCAACGCTGACTCAGCTTGTGCACGAACTCCGCGGTAGCCGCCACACTCTCGACCGGCGTGTTCGGCAGGATTCCATGACCAAGATTGAAAATGTGACCGGGCCGTCCGCCGGCGCGCCGAAGAATATCCTCCACCCGCCGTTCGATTTCATGCAGCGGCGCAAACAACACCACCGGATCGAGATTGCCCTGCACCGCGACATCGTGGCCGACTTCGGCCCAGGCCTCGTCCAAATGCACACGCCAGTCCACGCCGATCACCGTCCCGCCCGCTTCCTTCATAAGTTTGAGCAAGCCCGCCGTACCGGTGCCGAAATGAATCGTCGGGACGCTCTCGCGCTTGAGCCCGTCGAAAATGAGCTGCACGTGCGGCAATACATATTCGGCATAGTCGCCGGGCGACAGGCAGCCGACCCAGCTATCGAA
>JANOEZ010000186.1:0-4145 GCA_031413335.1 Nitrospirota bacterium | reverse complement strand
CGCATGGAAACTCCTTTGTGCGCGGCATCCTAGCATAGAGGAGGTAGTTGCGGCGAACGGGACGTCTGCGTAGAATCGCACTTAACAGGTAGAATGCTGAACATGAACGTTAAAATTTCACTGGCGGCGATGCTGGCGCTGTGCTGTGCACTGTTTGTCTCGACAGGCGTGCACGCAGCTGATGTTCCGGCCACGGTGCTGGAGATACACGACGATCCGGCCGGTGGTAAGAGAGCTGTGGCCACGCTGCGCATCGCCGCGCCTCCTGACTCCGTGCGCGCGGTCCTGAGCGACTATGAGCGATGGCCCGATCTGTTTGACGGGCGGTTCCGTATCGCCAAATTGGAACGGCTGGACGGACGTGTGGTGACCGACCTCCTGATCGACCGGTCGCCGTTGCCTGGCGAGCTGCGCCTGTTGTGCGAGACGCGGGAACTTCCGGACGGCGGGATCGTCACCAGTCTGATCGAAGGGGATTTCAGGCGTTACCGCCGCCAGTGGCGGTTCGTGCCTGAAACGAACGGCAGCGCCGTCCACACGCGCGCGGAAATGGAATTGCTGGTGGATATGGACTCGTGGGTGCCGGACTGGCTCTTTGCGACGATGCTGCGCCGCGATCTGGAGACGCACTTCAAGATTTTGCGCGAGCGGGCGATCGCGCACACGAATTCGCGGTAGGTTATTGGGGCGTCGTGCCCTTGTATGAAATCAGTAGTTCGCCGTTCAGGACCTGCACGTTGGCGATGTGCGGCGGGAGCGTGAATTTTTCCCGGTTGGTCGGTGCGTCGAACAGGCCCGATGTGGCGCTGCCGAGCGTGGCCTTCGGAATCGGCAGAGTGCCGAGCATCCCTTCGGTCGCATCCAGGCGGATGCGGCCATCCTTTACTTGCAATTTTCCCGTCAGTTGAAGCGTCACGTCCTTCCCGTACAGCGTAAACAGCGTATAGGCGTGGATTTGATCGCCGACGAGATGGAGTCTGATGTCCTTCATGGAGGATTGCACCTGCTCCTGGGTCGGCGGCCCGCCTCCAGCCGGCGCCGCGCCGCCGGTCGAGGCCAGATTGGCCTGCACCCAGGCGTTCAATTCGGCTTCCGTGAGCGGCATGGAGAAGGATTGGCCCTGCGTGGCGGCTTCCTGGGCCAGGTAAAGTTTTTCGCTGACTTTCTTCGCGCCTTCCGGGTCTGTCGCCACCATCGGCGGAGGGGCCTGCCTGAACATCATGAACAGGGCAACCAGACATCCCAGCACGATGGCCCATCTGACGAGGCGGAACAGTTTCGAAAACAGGCCGGGGCCAGGAGGCGGCAGGGTGATCGCCTTCATCCGTTCGATGGCCGCCTGCTCCTTGGTCATTTCCGGCGGGGGTGGGGTATAGGCCGGCGCGGCAGTCTGGGAAGGCTTATAGCGCGCGATGACGATCCCGCACTTAACGCAGTCCGGGCTTTCCGACTGCTCGAAGCCGCACTTCGGGCAGGTCATGGGCGCCGGCGGTCCGCCCGGCGTTTCAGCTGGTTTGAGTGTGAATTCCATGAGATTGGAGCGGCATTGTGCCGGGAAACGGTTCGTAAATCAAGCTGCGGGACGTTCAGGGGTACGAGAATTCTGCCAATTCTGTTTTGTCCAGTCCCTGTTTCACCAGCGTGTCGACATCGAGCCCTCGTTCGACCTTGCGGATAGGGTCGAGGCTGGTCTTGGTGCTGGGATGAGCCGGCACAAACAGCTTGCAGCAGTCCTGGTCAGGCTCGATGGAGGTCTCGAACGTGCCGATCTGCTGCGCCTGTTCGGTGATCTCGAGTTTGTCCATGCCGATCAGCGGGCGCAGAATCGGCAATTGAGCCGCCTCTTCGACGACGCTCAGGTTCTCCGGTGTCTGCGAGGCCACCTGGCCGAGGCTGTCGCCGGTCACGAGGGCCCAGCACTTATCCCGCCTCGCTAATTCCTCGGCAATGCGGACCATCATCCGGCGGTAGAGCACGATGCGGAACGGCGCCGGCGCCCCCAGCACGATCTGCCGCTGGATTTCACCGAAGGGGACAAGATAGAGGCGCGAATAGAGCTGGTACCGCGTCAGCAGTTCGGCAATCTCGCGGACTTTCTCTTCCGACGCCCTCGTCACGAACGGCCGTCCGTGGAAATGGACGAAGGTGGCTTTGCAGCCCCGCTTCATCATCCTCCAGGACGCGACCGGAGAATCAATGCCTCCCGACAGCAGGCAGGCCACCTTGCCGCTGACGCCGGTCGGCATCCCGCCGGGCCCCTGTTCCTTGCGCGCCGCCACATAGGTCTGCCGGGCCATCATTTCGATATAGATGGTGAGGTCGGGCTCGCTCAGATTCACCTTCTTGCCGGTCAGGGCGCCGATATGCGCGCCGACTGCCCGGTCCACATCCATCGAGGTGAGCGGGAAGCGCTTGTCGGCCCGTCTGGTCGTCACGCGGAAGGTCGAGAAGGGGATGTCGCGGATGGCATCGGCGGCAGCAGCCTTCAGCGGTTCGAGGTCCGGTTTGCTCAGATCGATCGGCAGACCGTGGTTGAGCGAGAAGTTGGCGATGCCGAAAATGCGCGTGAGCCGTTCTTTGATCGGCTCCCATCGTGCCTCGTCCTTGAGGATCACGCGGATGCGTCCCTGCAGTGGCTCGACGCGCGTGATGCCCGACCCCTTCAACGCAGCGCGAATGTGCCGGACCAGCTTGTTTTCAAAGTAGGGACGGTTGCGCCCTTTCAGCGCAAGCTCATGATAATGAATGATCGCGCACTTCATGATTAGACGTGGCTAGCTTCCAGGAATCGCTCCGCATCGATCGCCGCCATGCAGCCGGAGCCGGCGGCGGTCACCGCCTGGCGGTATTTTGAATCCTGCACGTCGCCCGCGGCAAAGACGCCCGGTATGTTTGTGCTCGTCCCGTTTTTCGTCAGGATGTAACCCTTGGTATCCATTTCAATCTGGCCCTTGAAGAGGTCGGTGTTGGGCCTGTGGCCAATGGCGACGAACACGCCGGCGCAGGGAAGGTCCGATGTTTTTCCGGTGACGTGGTTCTTGAGCCGCACGCCTGTCACAACACCATCCCCAAGAATATCCTCGACCGACGAGTTCCAGACGAACGTGATTTTCTCGTTCTTCATTGCGCGGTCCTGCATGATCTTGGAGGCGCGCAGCTTGTCGCGCCGGTGCACGACGTAGACCCGGGTGGCGAATTTGGTCAGGAAGTTGGATTCCTCCATGGCGCTGTCGCCGCCGCCGACCACGACCAGTTCCTTGCCACGGAAAAAGTAGCCATCGCAGGTGGCGCAGGTGGACACGCCATGTCCCATGAGTCGCGATTCGTTTTTCAGACCCAGGTGGATCGCCGACGCGCCGGTGGTGATGAGCAGCGTCTTCGTCTCCACCGGCTGTTCCTCCTCAATCGTGATCTTGAACGGTTGCTTTTTGAGCTCCACGCTCGTCACGTCGCCTTGGAGGAACGTCGTGCCGAAGCGTTCCGCCTGCGCCCGCATGTCCTTCATCAGCTCAGGGCCCATGATGGCGTGGGAGAAGCCGGGATAATTCTCGACCTCGGTGGTCGTCGTCAGTTGCCCGCCGGCCTGGAGCCCCTCGATCACGAGTGGGGACAGATTGGCCCGTGCCGCGTAGATCGCGGCAGTCAGGCCGGCAGGCCCCGAGCCGATAATGACGAGGTGATGCATTATTTCTTTTTCCCCAGCGTGGCGCGGACAATTTTCTTCCATTCGTCCCGCTTCACCGCCGGCATCGTCTTGATTTCAATGTGTCCCATGGATGCGTTCAGCAGTGCCGCCTTCATGGCCGCCTGGTTGTTCGGGAACTCCCAGACCGCGATCACGTCATAGTCTCCCAGACAATAATAGGCTTCCTTCAATTTTCCGCCCAGTGACCGGGCGTTCTTCTTGACCAGGTCCGCCCGCTGGACGCCCCTGTCCTTCATCGTGGTCAACCCCTGATGCGTGAATTTGACGAGACTGACATAGGTCGGCATAGGGCACCCCCTTTGTTCAGAATACTACATGTGTCAATGGCGTAGATGAATCTTAAGCAACCCGGCGACGATCGAGCTGCGGCCCAGCAAGGGCGGCAACTATCTCGGTGTGACGATCACCATCAACGCCACCAGCCGCGAGCAACTCGATG
>JANOEZ010000185.1:0-2239 GCA_031413335.1 Nitrospirota bacterium | reverse complement strand
TGGCCAGATGACCAGCCTCTATGGTTTCAGTTTTCTGGCGCTGACGTACAGCCTGTTTCTTGTACTGGCGGGATGGGAGGCGACAAAGAAGAATTGGTCCGCCCTGTTCCTACTGGCATTCATGGTGCCGCTGCCCACCGCGCTGTTCAACGGCATGTCCAATTCTTTGCAACTGGTATCCTCTCGCCTGAGTACCTGGGTAATCGAGCTGGCTGGAATCACCGTTCACCTGGAGGGCAACATCATCGACATCGGCACGATGAAGCTGCAGGTGGTCGAGGCCTGCAGCGGCTTGCGGTATTTGTTGCCGCTGCTCGCGCTCGCCTATATCGTCGCGGTGTTCCAGGGAGGATCGCTGATCAGAGGCGCGCTGCTCTTGCTCGCTGCCATCCCGATCACCGTGTTCATGAACAGCGTGAGAATCGCGCTGACCGCAGTGTTCGCCGAATATCTCGATATCAATACGGCGGAGGGATTCCTCCATGATTTCGAGGGCTGGGTCATCTTTCTCCCGGCCTTGGGGCTGCTCGTGCTGCTCAGCCTGGCGATGTCGAAGATTGCCGGAACGAAAGGCGGAATGTCGGACTGGGCACTTGTTCCAGCGGGCGGTTTCCAAAATCCGTTGAAGGCCGAATTGAAATGGTTTGCCAATGTCGGACAACCGACTTTGGCCGCCGCCATAGCCGTGATGATCTCAGTCGCATGCATACCCCTGGTCTTACCGGAAAAAACCATCAAAACTCCCCAGCGGGAAGAGTTTACCTCCTTTCCACTGGTTTTCAAAGAGTGGAAGGGGCAGCACCACCCGATGGATGCAGTCTATCAAAACGCGCTGCCTTGGGCCGACTATCTTCTGGCTGACTATGCCAAGCCGGGAGGAGGGATCGTCAATGTCTTCGTGCCCTATTTCAAATCGCTTTACGAGGACTCCTATACCCATAACCCTGCTGTATGCCTTCCAGGCAACGGATGGATTATTGAGGAAGAAGGAGTCAAGACTCTGCGAGATGCACGACTGTCCGATGCCGGCACGCTCCGCGTCAATCGTCTCGTCGCGACCATAGAGGGGAAGAAGCATGTGGTCTATTACTGGTTCCAGCACAAAGGACAGGTCATTACCAACCAGAACATGGTGAAACCGGTGCTGCTGTGGAACTCTCTCATGGAGGGCAGGACAGACGGCGCATTGGTTCGGCTTGTCGTCCGCATGGACAGCGTTCCGGATATGCCGGCCGCCGACGAGGCGTTGCAGGACATGGCCGTGCAGTTGCAGACGGTCCTCCCACGTTTCGTGCCGATATAACTGAGATTGCTGGAGAAGGAAACGGGACATGGAAACTCACCACGATAGTCCGGGAGAGGGATTGCATCAGGTCCAGAAGCCGTGGGCTCCCTATGCGCGTTTACCGCAGAGTCTGCGCTCTCAATTGCGCCAGTCCTGGAACCATCTAGGCTTTAATAGCGATGTGGCTTCCAAACTACGGTACGAAGTCGATATGGCGCTGTTGCGCATACGTTGTGCAGTGAGCGGACGGCATAAACGCGCAACATCTGAGCTAGCCGGGCGGAAACATCTCCGGCTTCACCTGGGCTGCGGGAATGCACTGCTTCCGGGCTGGATCAACATGGATTGCTACCCTCCGGGCAAGATTCCCGGAGCCGAGATACTGATGCTCGACATGAGACGCAAGTGGCCGCTCGCAGACAGATCGGCCACAGCGCTATTCTCCGAGCATTTTCTGGAGCACCTGCCGTTCGAGACAGTCCGCGATCACATTCTCAAGGAGATAAGACGCGTCCTTGAACCAGGCGGCCACGTCCGTATCGGCGTTCCGAATGGGGAATACTTTGTCGAGCAATACATGGCTTCAAAGCGCGGTACCACAGATCCCCTCTATGAGCAGGCACGCCAAGGCAAGTCGTCCATGGTGATATTGAACGAGATTGTCCACGGGTTCGGTCATTACTTCGCCTACGACTTTGAGACGATGCAGCAGATTCTGAAGGAGGCCGGTTTTGCCGAGATCCGCCGGATGAAGCCGGATACAACCGATGTGGAGGTGTTTAAGGGGCTGGATCGCGAGGATCCGTGGCGTACGGCAATGACGTTATACGTAGAAGCCATGCGTCCATGAGTAATGTCGCCCGGATACCCATGAGTATGAAAGTCGGAGAATGGCTGCGCTCAGATTTCTTCTCAGTCGGGGTATCCCAGACCATCGCTGCGCTTGGCCAGATC
>JANOEZ010000184.1:0-2273 GCA_031413335.1 Nitrospirota bacterium | reverse complement strand
CCGGCCGCCCCGACCTTCTCATATATTTCGTTCGCGATGTCGGCCTTTCTCATCCCCGTCCCTCCAGGCTCCTATCCGAGCTGCTGCTTTCCTCCGGCCACCTTTCGAGGAAAGTCCCAGCCAATTTTTCCGATAAATTACGTGAGGTTAGGAGCCATGTCAAGGGATTTCCTGAGCCCGGACGGCACGCAGATGCTTATCGATCTTTTGGCAGGAGCTTGTACTCGATGCTGTCGGCCAGGGCCTGCCAGCTGGCTTCCATGATGTTCTCCGATACGCCGACCGTTCCCCATTTCTCCTTATGGTCGCCCGATTCGATCAGGACACGCACTTTGGAGGCCGTGCCATGGCTGGCTGCCAGCACACGCACCTTATAATCCAGCAGTTTCACTTCCTTGAGCTGGGGATAAAACTTCTCCAACGCTTTTCGCAGGGCATGGTCCAGCGCATTGACCGGTCCGCCGGTCCCCTCGGCAGAGGTGTGTTGGACCGCGTCGCCGACCTTGACCGTGACCGTCGCCTCCGAGGTCGGCGCGGTATTGGCCTCACGCTTTTCCACCACGACGCGGAAGCCGAGCAGTTGAAACGACGGTTGGTACCGGCCGACGGCCTTGCGCGTCAGCAACTCCAGCGAACCCTCCGCGCCTTCAAATTGATAGCCCTCGTTTTCGAGATCCTTGAGCGTCGCGAGCAGCTCCTGCAGTTTCGGGTTCTCCCTGGACAATTTGATCCCGTAGGTTTCGACCTTTTCCAGCAGGCCGCTCCGGCCCGTGTGGTCGGACACGAGTATCCGCTGCCGGTTGCCGACCTTTGCAGGAATCACATGCTCGTAGGTCGCCGGATTCTTCTGCACCGCGTGGATGTGCACCCCGCCCTTGTGGGCGAACGCGGAATCGCCGACATAGGGCTGGTGCTTGTCCGGCACGAGGTTCGCGATCTCCGCCACGAAGTGCGAGACTTCGCGCAGACGCGCCAGATGCCGGTCGCCCAGCGCCCGGCGTTTCATCTTCAATTCGAGGTTCGGAAGGATCGAACAGAGATTGGCGTTCCCGCACCGCTCGCCGATGCCGTTGATCGTCCCCTGCACCTGCACGACGCCGGCATCGAGCGCGACCAGCGAATTGGCCACCGCCATTTCCGTGTCGTTGTGTGCATGGATGCCCAGCGGGACTGTGCACTCCCGTTTCACCGTTGTGCAGATTTCGCGGACCTCCCACGGCATGGTCCCGCCGTTCGTGTCGCAGAGAATCACGCGCTCGGCCCCCGCGCGCACCGCCCGCTGCAGGGTCTTCAGCGCATAGTCCGGATCGGCCTTGTAGCCGTCGAAGAAGTGCTCGGCGTCGTAAAACACGCGCCGGCCCTTCTCCTTGAGATAGGCGACGGAATCCTCGATGATCTCCAGATTCTTGGCCAGGGAAATTCCCAGCGCGTCCGTCACGTGCAGGTTCCAGCTTTTTCCGAACAGCGTGATCGTGCCGGTGCCGGCCTCCAGCAGGGCCTGCAGGTTGGCATCCTGCTGGACCGGATTGCTGGCCTTGCGCGTGGACCCGAAGGCGACGACGGTCGCGGACTTCAGCGGCACGGTCTTAATCATCCGGAAGAACTCGATGTCCTTCGGATTGGCGCCCGGCCAGCCGCCCTCGATGTACTGCACCCCCAGCTCGTCGAGCTTCTGCGCGACGCGGACCTTGTCCTCGGCCGAGAAAGTAACGTCCTCGGCCTGGGCTCCGTCGCGCAGGGTCGTATCGTAGATCTCCAGCCCCGGTGTCCGGGGGATGGCGCCGAGATTCGTATGCGGCGTCCGGGACGTTCGTGTCTTGCCTGATACCTTGCGTTTCACGTCTTCCGCCTATGCCTTTGAAGCCTTTCCGTCCAGACCGAAGGCCTTGTGCAGCGCGCGCATGGCCTGCTGCAGATGTTTTTCCTCGATCACGCAGGAGATTTTGATCTCCGACGTACTGATCATCATGATGTTGATGCCTTCCTTCGACAACACCTCGAACATCTTCGCCGCCACGCCCGAATGGGTCCGCATGCCGACGCCGACCAGCGACACCTTGGCGATCTTGTCGCCGCCCTGCACTTCGCGCGCCTTGATGTGCGCGGCGACGGGCTTCAGGATGTCCAGCGTCTTGGCGTAATCGTTGCGATGGACCGTGAAGGAAAAGTCGGTCAGGCCGTCGTGGCCGACGTTCTGCACGATCATGTCCACGTCGACGTTCGCGTCGCCGACGGGGCCCAGGATCTGGTAGGCAATACCGGGCCGGTCGGGC
>JANOEZ010000183.1:0-8204 GCA_031413335.1 Nitrospirota bacterium | reverse complement strand
ATCCGCTTGAAGTCGGTCTGGACACGCCGCACGGCCTCGCGCACGCTGACGATCACCTGTTGCCGCACGCTGGCCAGCGAGGCCCGGGCATTCATGCCTTCGAGTTGGCGCTTGTTGTACTGACTGGTGGCGGACCGGTTGCCGAGCTGGTAGCTGAAGACCAGGCCGGCCCCGTAGTTATAGTAGTCCCCACTGAAGTTCTTGTTGACCATGTCGCCGCCATCTTTCCCCAGACCCGCCATGCCGGAGGTACCTTGAAATGACAGGTTGGGCAGCATCTGGTTCTTGGCGAACTTGATGTTGACATCGGCGGTTTCAAAGTTTTTCTTGGCTTGCAGGACTTCCGGTCTCCGCTCCAGCGCCACGTCAATGGTTTCCTCCGGACTGATCGCTTCGAGGGTCTGGCTCGGTTTGTCCAGCGGCGTGAGCCGGAGATCCTGCCGGAGTTCCTCTTCAGACGGGTTCAGCAACCGGCGAAACTGGTCTTCCTGGTCGCGGATGGCCTTCTCGGCCACGAGCACCTGCTCGACACGCGAGGCGACGGCCGCCTCGGCCTGCAGCACGTCCACGATGGACATGACGCCGGCCTTGGCCTTGGCACGGTTGGTCGAGAGCAGTTCCTGCGCGGCTTTCAGGGCCGATTCAGCGACCTTGAGGTTTTCGTTCACGAAGACCAGTTCCCAAAAGCTTTGCTCGACGGTCGCGATGACCGTCAGGACCCGGTCCAGAAAGACTTGCTCTTCCACCTTGGCATTGTTCTGGGCCACCTGGATGAACGTGCGGTTGACGTCGGTGCCGAAATTACGAAGCAGCGGCTGTGTGAGCGTAAAGGCCAGCCCGCCGGAGTAGGCGGGATTGAAGAGAAATCCCGTCGCCACGTTCTGGTTCACGTTGGTCCGTGAAGGGCTGTAGTTCAAATCGTAGTTCGCACCAGTCATCAGATTCTGGGTCACGTCCATGGTCAGCGAGTGGCTCCGCTGATCGAACGTGAGAATCTCGTTCAAATTCTGGTTGGTGCCTCCGAACACGGGACGGTTCAATGGCTGGACGGCACGGTTGTATTGTCCGTTGAGGCTGAGCGTCGGGTCGAACTTGGCCTGCTCCCCGACAATGTCGGCAATTCGGCTCTCCTTGGTCTTCTGGCTGATGGAAATGTCGAGATTCCGTTCGAGGGCCTGCACGACGGCATCCGCAAGCGCGACCGAATGTCGCCGTTCCTGGGGTGGTTTGGTCCCCTCAGGCTGGCTGGACGCTTCACTTGATGCGAGGATCAGCCCGCCTGCGAGCAGGATGGTCAGGAAAACGTTCGATTGTCCGATCTGTTTCCGCATAGCCTGTTTCTTGCGTAATCGTCCGATTCGAGCCATACTATACTAACGTATGTTGGTTGCTGTCACGCAGAAGCGAGAAATCCACCCGCTGTCTCAGCGGCGGGGCCGGCTGCTCATTGTCGTCGTGGCGCTCATGGCCTGGGGTGAACCGGCTTGGGCTCAATCCGTCTCCGGCGTCAGGGGATTCAGTGGCGGAACCGGGGCGCTCTTTAGCTTGACCGGGCCCGGCAATCTCTATGTGGACAGTCAGGGCAACCAAGGGTATATGTATAACTCCGGCAACAATTTCGAGTCGTTCAACTTCCGCCTGGCGAGCGGGCAGGCCAACATCGGCGGGATGATGACGCTCGGTCCCCAGTTGAGCATTGGGTTGATCCAAGGCGCCAACCAAAGCGGATCTCCCACGGTCTTCCCGCCTCTTCCCCGCCTCGTCGCTCCGCTTCCGCCGATTCAATCTTCCGTCTTCGACGAGTTTCAGCCGCTGATCGATATTCCCTGAACAGACGTTAGGCTTGCAGGACTGAGAGGGTTGGGAGGACGGAGAGGACGTTCTAAACCTCAGTCCTTTTCTATGGCATGTTTGCCAGCTGCCACGCCAGCGCCAGCACAAAGCGCGCGGTTGATTCCAAAATTTCAGGTTTGATCTTGTCGGCCGTATCGGTCGGTTGGTGAAAGTCGGGATGCACTCCGCTGCTGACGACGGTCGCTGTCGGCACGCCGGCTTCCTTGAACGGCACGTGGTCGCCTCCAGGAAAAAATCCAAAGAGGTCCAACTTGTCCGCCCGCCCGGCAGCCTTGCCGGCTTTTATGGCTGTCTCCTTGGACAGATCGGTGAGCCCGACGGTGAGCCGGCCGTTGCCGACCCCCGCATGGTCCACATTGATCATGGCTTTGGTTGCCTGAAGGGGCCGGATCGGTTCGCGAACGTAAAACCGCGAGCCCAACAGGCCCTGTTCTTCCCCGCTAAACGATACGAATATGATCGAGCGTCTGGGTTTCATCTTTGACAAGGCCCGCGCGACTTCCAGCAGGACGGCTGTGCCGGAGGCGTTGTCGTCTGCGCCGGCGAACAGCAGCCCTCCCTGCCGGCCAAAATGATCGCGGTGCGCGCCGATCAGGATCGTCTCTTCGCGACGCTTCGGATCGTGGCCGGGCACCATCGCCATGAAATTATAGACAGCCCCCTGTGTTTGCCAGCTGTTCCATGAGATGCGCGCCACGACACCGGTGTCCTGCGATTGACTCGTTGGCTCGCGGTTGAGCTGCGCCTGGAGATCTTTCAGCGAATGTCCCTTCGTCGAGAGAATCGCCTCGGCCAGGGCCGTGCTGATCCAGAGGCCGGCCAGGCGGCGATCCTCTTTGGAGAGACTATAGGAGGCCATCGGCACCCCGCCGACACCACGGCGCGCCTCGTAGGCGCTCAGGATCGGTCCCGTGGCCATCAACGCCGCCAATGCGCCCTTCTCGCGTGCCACGCGTTCTTTATCGGCCTGGGAGACGTGTGCGGCATAGTGGTCCGGTTTCCCACGCAGCAGCAAGACCACGCGGTTCTGGACATTCACGCTGGCGTAGTCGTCCACGCCATGCTCAGGATCAGAAATCCCGTAGCCGACAAAGGTCACCGGCGCAGTGATCTTGATCGCGGACGAGTCCAGGATCGGCAGGTAATCGGGACCCACGCGGGCAGGGATGGGTGTGTCGCCGGCGAACAGCTCCAGCGACGGGCTGTCCTGGATGCGCGTGGTCAGGGTCTGCTCGGCGATCGCCCATTCCCTGACGACCGGATTGAGCGGTTTCGTGGTAATGAGGGCCGGCTGGAGACTGAGCGATTGAAAGCGATCGGCGACCCAGTATCCGGATCGCAGATCGTCCGTCGTCCCGGCCTGCCGCCCGTTGAACTCGGGACTGCTCAGATGCGCGACATCCTTCAGCATCCTGGCGCCGGACACGCCGGCGAGCGCCTTGGTGAGCGCGTCGGTGTCGTCGGCTCCCGCAACGGCCG
The DNA here is from genome assembly GCA_031413335.1 of Nitrospirota bacterium. Classification (GTDB taxonomy): domain Bacteria; phylum Nitrospirota; class Nitrospiria; order Nitrospirales; family Nitrospiraceae; genus 2-02-FULL-62-14. The sequence continues at coordinate 4,871 of JANOEZ010000183.1, read as the reverse complement.
GACTCCCGCTGCACAGGACCACCAGACCGATTCCGAGCCAGCGCGATCGTCGTGCATTCATGGGGCAGTGTTGCATCGGTTCTTGGTGAAGTCAATCGAGCTTTGCTATAGTGCCCCCATGGCACGAATGGATTATTACGAGATGCTCGGCGTCCCGCGCGATGTCTCCGATGAAGACCTCAAGAAGGCCTACCGGAAACTCGTGCTGCAGTACCACCCGGACCGGAATCCAGACAACAAGACGGCGGAAGAAAAAATTCGCGAGATCAACGCCGCGTATGAGGTCGTCGGCGATCCGGACAAGCGGCGGGCCTACGACCGTCTACGGTTCGGCGACGAGGTGCGTGACGAAGCGCCGGATCTCAACGTCATTCTCGAGCAGATGGAGCACAAGCTGTTCGACGAAGGACGCAAGGAACTGTTCGCGCTGCTCATCAGGGACACGAAACGGATCAAGGCGGAACTGGCGATCGTGCGCGAGCGAACGGTGGCCGCGCAGGGGTACGATACGTTCAAGGAGAGCATCGTCGCCGAGCGTGCGGCGGAAATCCTTCCCGAGTTCGTGACGGCCGACATGGATGCGCGTCGGGACCGCATTCTGGATGTGGGGGTGCAGATGATGGCGTCCCAGCGCGTGGTGAAGAAAGACGACGAGGCGGCGGTCAACGCCTTGCGGCAGCAGTTCACGGAAACTTATCAGAAGGGCCGTATCGGTGGGTTTGCTTCCGCGCTGGAGCTGTTGTACACGAGACGGTAACACAGAAGGACTGAGGACTGAGACTCGGCCCTCAGTCCTCGTTACTCAGTCCTGAGCCAGTGGCCCCGCCACGAACTTTCCCGCCTGCATCACGCCGACGATCCGCTCACGGTCTTGCAGCAGTGTAATCCGTGACAGGGGGTTGCCCCGGACCAGCACCAGGTCGGCGAGCTTCCCCGGTTCGATCGTGCCCACCCGATCGCTGATGCCGATCAGCTGCGCGGCTGTCGATGTCGAGGCGACAAGCGCGTCCATCGGCGTCATGCCCAGCGCCACCATCCGTTCCAATTCCTGCGCATTCTCGCCATGAAAATTAAACGGCGTGCCGGCGTCGGTGCCCATGGCAATGGCAATGCCGGCGCGGTACGCCATTTTGAAACTACTCTTGTGGCGGGACACCATGGCCTTGGCTTTGGCGATGGCGGTTTCCGGCACGCCGCAGGCCAGGCCGCAGCCGGCCGTCGTGGCGAGCGCCGACAGGGTCGGCACCATCACGGTGCCGTGCGTCTTCATGAGCGAGACGGCTTCCTCATCCATCAGCGTGGCATGCTCGATCGAATGGGCGCCGGCCCGGATGGCATTCTTCATACCTTGCGCGCTGTGCGCGTGGGCGGCCACGCGGCAACCGGCACGGCGCGCGGCCGTCATGCCTGCCGACAATTCTTCGGGCGTCATCTGCGCGCTGTCCGGCGAGGTGCCCGGCGTCAGCACGCCCCCAGAGGCGATGAATTTGACGACTTCGGCGCCGGCGGCCAACTGGGCCTGCACGGCCGCCACGACGGCGTCGGGGCCCTCGGCTTCCCGGCCGATGAAGCTGGCGTGCCCATGGGGCATGCAGATCACCTGGCCGGCGGCCGCGATACGGGGGCCGGGCAGCAGGCCCGAATCAATGGCGCGCTTCAATTGAAAGATGGAGTGATCCCGAAAGCCCACGTCGCGGACGGTGGTGAATCCCGCCTCCAGCGTCTGTCGGGCATAGCGGGCGGCTTTGAGGAGAGTCAACGCGGGATCGTCCTGCTGGACGGTCTGGACCACGTCGGCATCGCCACCCAGGCACAGGTGGATGTGGCAATCCATCAGTCCCGGCAGCAGCGTCAGCCCGCGGCCGTCGATACGCGCGGCGCCGCGTGGCGCCGCAAGCTGTTTGGCGTCGCTGACGGCGACGATCCGGTCGCCTTTCACGATCACGGTCGCGCGCGGCAGCGTCCGTCCGAGGCCGTCGACGACGCGAACGTGCTGAAAGGCATGGACCGTCATTTGTCGCTGACGGGGATCGTGATAATGATGCCACCCATCACGTCGTTGAGCTGATAGTCCTTTTTGGGGCTATTGAGGTGGGCATTGTGGCACTGGACGCAGGTTTGCGAGACGGCCCGGTCGGCATAGACCGCCTGGAAAAATCGCTCCCGGCCGACGCGGACGAATCCCGTAAACGGCTTATCCGGATTCTTGCCGACGGCCTCGAGCCCCTTGCGCTCGAAGTCGGTGACCGGCGCATTCCACACATAAATGGGCGTGAGGCTGGCCAGCCGATACTTGAAGCCCAGACCTTTGTCGGCGACGAGCCGCCCGCCGTCCAGAATCATCTGCGCCGGCAGGGGCAGGGCCTTCTGCTGCTTCCAATGCTCTTCGGCATGCACGCCCTTGTCTTTCAAGGCATCCACGACGTTGGTCGTATACACGGTGCGTTGCGCTTCGATGACCGCGTGGAGATAACTGGCGACGGTTTCCGGGGAGAGCATCACGGGCTTCTCAGAGCGCTCCATCCATTCATGCAGGCCCCAGTAGGTGCTGCCAGCGATCAGGCCGATGGCCAGGCAGGCGGCCCCCCACTTCAGAATGGATTTCATACTGGTCTGCGCTCCCTTTGGGTCAGGCGAAAAATAATCGCGCCAGTATACCGAACCGGTCGCGCGGACGCCACTGCCTGTGCCGAATCCCATAGGGTGGTGCGACGAATCCAAGCCTTGCTATACTGCGCGGACTTGGATACCGACCTTTCCCATACGTTCCCCGCTCAACCGGAACCGGCGGCCGATGCCTCGATCCCGCCGGCGCCGCGGTTCTCGAAGATGGTGACCCTCGTGGCCGCGCTGGTGCTGGCAGGCGGCATTTCGATGCTGGCCGGTATCGTCGTCTCCACGCCACGCCTGGAGCGGGTGGAGGACAAGGACCGGGCGCTGGCCTTGATCGTCACCCGCACGATGGATCTGGAGTATGCCGTCGCGCAGACACCGGCCTGGGAGCATCTGTTCTATGAGGCGACGACCGGCTGGGCGGACGAGCAGGCTCAGGCCGTCGCATGGTACGAGGAACTGGCCGGGGTTTCGAACGAGCCGCTGACGCTGGTATATCTGGCTGTGCTGGAAGGGGAGGCTGGCCGGCTCGAGCGCGTGCAGGACGAGATCAAGGGGTGGGGGCAATTGCCGGCTCCGTTTCCGATCTACGCCCGCCTGCTGCAGGCCGCCTATCTGGACCAGGCGCCGATCGGAGCGGACGAGGCGGTTGCGCTGCGTGACGAGTTGGCCGATGACGTGCCGGATGGATGGTTTGCCGACCGGCTGGCGATGAGCCTTGCCACGCAGGCCGGCGACCAGGCCTGGCTGTCGGAGGTCCAGGACAACCTGGCCGCCAGAGGCCGGGCGTTGCTCTGGCGCGCGCGCGTGTTGCTGGCGTTCGATCTGGGGGTGATTCTGCTTGGCCTCGCGCTGGCGGCCGTCCTGCTCGCGCGATACCGGCGCGATGCGCACGCGCTGGCGGTCGGTGGCGCCGTCGTCCCGCCGCCCTGGTCTGGATCGGTGGGAGCGGCCGTGCTGATCCGAGGCGGAGCCCTGTGGATTCTCTCGATGTACACGGTCCTGTCGTTCGGGGATGAGATCGTTCGCGTGGTGGCGGTTCCGCTGACCTATCTGCCGCTGTTGCTGCTGGCCCGCCGGTATTTGCTCGCACCGGCCGGCATGGGGCTGCACGAAGGACTGGGGCTCGTGCCGAAGCCGTCAGGCTGGGGGCGGTGCTGGAGGCTGGTGGCTGTCGTGGCATCGGCCGGACTGCTGGGCGAGTGGGCGATCACGCTGGTGGCCGAGCCGGCAGGATTCTCCAGTCATTGGACGGAAGGGTTCGATGAAGCGATGATCTGGGGCGATCCCATGAAACTGGCATCCAGCCTGGTTGAAACGATCGTGTTTGCGCCGGTGTTCGAGGAAATCGTCTTCCGCGGATTGTTTTTCGCCACGCTTCGCCGCCGGTTCGGGTTCTTTGCGTCCGCGTTCCTCAGCGCCGCCGTGTTTGCGATTGCGCACGGATACGGGGTGCTGGGATTCGCAAGCGTGTTGTGGAGCGGCGTGCTCTGGGCCTGGGCCTACGAGCGGAGCGGCAGTGTCCTGCCGGGGATACTGGCGCATATGGTCAACAATGCTGTGGTGTGCCTGGCGGTCATTCTGTTTCTACGGTAGGAAAAAAACGGCCGGACTGACTCGCATCAGCCCGGCCGAAGAGAAGAAGAAACGGTTTAGTTCGCCGTGTGGGGCGTGAGCAACTGATTCAGTGCCACCAGCATTTCAGCCGGCGTCGTGTGCTCCGAACCAACCAGCGTCGTGTACTGTGCTTGCGTCAGCGCGAAGAATTCGTTCTGGTGCTGCCCGAATCCGATATCGAGGCACTCATGCCACGCGCCAAGGCCATCCTCGATGCAATCCGCCGATTGGTGGTTACCCATCATGGGCAGCCGATCGGGCAGGTGACGGTCTCGATAGGCATGGCGGCCGCACCTCAACATGGCAACAATGTTCTTGGTCTGGTGCGTGCCGCGGATCAAGCGCTCTATCGCGCAAAGAACGAGGGCCGCAATCAGGCCGTCCTTTCCGACCTGCCGCAGGTAAACGCGACGACGCCAGCGTAGCTTCTCACGCGACCGTGAAGTGGTCCGGCGTTTGCGGTTTGGGGTGAACGGGCACCTGTTGATATCGCGCGATCCGCGCGCTGATGTCAATAAGAAGTCGATCGACCAGCGTGTTTTCCAGGGTGGATTTGCCCTTGCGAGAATAATTAATGCTGCCAGAGAGTTAGCCTATCGAGCTGGACAACCCCAAACATTCCCGGTATAAATCTCGGGATG
>JANOEZ010000182.1:0-8838 GCA_031413335.1 Nitrospirota bacterium | reverse complement strand
ACGACATTCCCGCAGCACACGCACCGCCAGCCGCGGAAACTGATGTGCTGTGGGTCCCCCCGCAGGTCTTCGAATCGTTCCTGTACCATCAACCCGTGACATCGCAGACAATCCATGGTCGGCCTCCTTCCAGCCACCAAGCCTGGTGCAATGGGATCAACGCGTCATGGTGTTCTGTGGTTCTTCAGCGTCCATGCGTTATGTGTACCGTAAAGACGCAGATACGCGGTAGGGCGTAGGGGGAAGACGCAAGAGGTTTTTCGGCCCTAGTGTGTCAGGGCCGAACGGTTCTGATGCAGGGAACTCAGCGCTTGGTTTTATCGGCAGACTGCTTGGCAAAGATGGCGGCGGCTTGAGCGCGGCGGGTAATCTGGAGCTTCTGGTAGATGTTGGAGAGATAATTCTTGACCGTTTTGGGGCTCAACCCCATGTCGCCGGCGATCTCCTTGTTGGTTTTGCCTTCGGCCACCAGGGCGACCACCCGCTGTTCCTGCGGGGACAGGGGTTCGCGGCCCGGGTCTGGAGGAGCGGTGCTGCGGGTTTTGACCCACGAGAGCACCCGTTTCGTGGCGACTGGGTCCAGGATGGATTCGCCACCGGCCACCCGCTTGATGGAGTCCACGAGCGTGTCCACGCCGATTTCCTTGATTAGATAGCCATGCGCCCCGGCCAGTACGGCCGCCAGGACCGTATCGTCGTCCGCAAAGGACGTCAGGAACAGGACACGGGTCTGCGGCCATTGCTCCAGAATGTCGCTGCAAGCCTGGACACCGTCCGTTCCCGGGAGCCGGATATCCATCAGGATGACGTCCGGTTTCAGCCGTTTCGTTTCCGCAATCGCCGCGTCGGCAGTGCCGGCCTCACCGACCACCTTGATCTGTGGATCGCGGGCCAGCACCAGCTTGAGCCCTTCGCGAACGACCGCATGGTCGTCCACCAGCAAGACGCCGATCGGTTTGCCTGTCGTCATGAACTTGAACTCCTGTGCGGGATGGGAAGTGTCAGTGCAATACGGACTCCCTGGCCGGGCTGCGAGGTGATCGTGAAGTCCGCTCCGATGGCCTTGGCGCGGGCGCCCATGTTGGTCAGGCCGTGCAGGCCTTGTCGCGCGGCAACCGGATCGAATCCGACGCCGTCATCGCGGATTTCGACGCGGAGGGCGCCGTTCTGACGTTGGGCGGTCACCACGCCTTCACGGGCCTGGGAATGTCGAAGGCAATTGCTCAGCGCCTCGCGGACGATCAGCAAGATCGACTCCGCCTGCTCGTACGACAGATTCGCGGCGAGGTCCGGTTCCATCTCCACGCGGAAACGGGGCACCGCCGAGATCGTCATGCTTTGAATCAGGGCAGGGAGGGCTGTGTCGAATGACGGCTGCTCCTCGCGGGCCGGCTGAGGGCCCGCGATATAACTCCGAATATGTTTCATCGTGAATTTCAGTTGATCCAGGGCTTGGGGAATGCGTCCCACTGCCTCTGCTGCGTCTGTCTTCTGTGCCGACCAGCCGGCTTCCAGCCGCAACCCGACGGCATAGAGCGATTGCAGGACGTCGTCGTGGAGGTCGCGGTTGAGCTGTTCGCGTTCCGCGAAAGCCTGCGACAGATCGCGGGTCCGATCTTCGACACGGGCTTCCAGCTCCTGATTCAGTCGATGCAACTGCTCATGCGTGCGCCGGTAGTTTTGGACCAGCAGGGCGGTCGCCAGGAACAGGACGACTGCAATCGAGCGGTTGAACAGGAGAATGTAAAAATCGAATGTCGGTGGAGAGAGGTACGACCCCAGCGCCGTCAAAATCGTGCAGAGTGTCGTCATCCACCAGAGCGTCTGTTCGCGTGGCGACCAGACGGTCAGCAGGATGCACAGGACGTACAGATACTGCGGCGGCATTTCCTGCGGGGTATAGACGTCAATGGCCAGCACGACCGCGGCGATCGCCAGGGCGATCCCTATCACCGGCATGCGTGTTGGTTTGTGAACAGGCTCGGCGCTCATCCGGCCTCGCGATTAGGTTGCGCGTTCAATATTGCACCTTCTGTCGCCGACTGCAAGCGGGGCGGTCTGGTTTCGCGGGCGGTCGGTGTCTTGGTAGAATGTGGCATGCCTCGATCAGCAGCAGACGATACTCAAAAGCCGGCGCAGCCGATGCCGGCGAATGTGCAGGAACTGATGATCCGGCATTTGCCGGCGCGCAGTTATGTGGTGTTGGAGGCGGCCGGTCGGCTGGCCGATGAGATGGGGATCCCGGCGTTTGTCGTGGGTGGTCTCGTGCGAGACCTGCTGCTCGGTGTGCGCACCTTCGATCTCGATCTGGTTGTCGAAGGAGACGGTATCGCGTTCGCCCGAGCGTTCGCTCGCGACACCGGTGGACAGGTGACGGCACACGACCGGTTCGGCACGGCGACGGTGCTCTTGGACGACGGTCCCAAAATAGATATTGCCACCGCGAGGAACGAATCGTACGCGCAACCGGCTGCGCTGCCATTGGTTGTATCGGCGTCGATTCAAGACGATCTGCTCCGTCGCGACTTCACGATCAATGCGCTTGCCGTTCGACTGAATGCATCGCGATTTGGCGGGTTGGTGGATGTCTGCCACGGACAAGGCGATATTGCCGCACAGCGCATCCGAATTCTGCACAACCGAAGCTTTCTCGACGTTCCGACGCGGATGTTCAGGGCCATCCGGTTCGAGCAGCGCCTTGGGTTTCGGATAGACCGACCCACGCTCGCGTGCTTGCGCAACGCGATCGCAATGGGTGTGATCGGACACCTTTCAGGTCATCGACTGTCCGAGGAGCTGCGGCTGGTGCTTTCTGAAGCACATCCCTCGCGTGCGGTTGCCCGGCTGGGAGAACTGGGTGTTCTCCGCGCAATTCATTCGAAGATCGCGTGGTCCGCAAAACTGGAGAAGGGGTTGAAGGGGACCGAGCGCACGGTCGCGTGGCATGGACGGAGTTTGCCGAAACAAAAGTTGGACGTCTGGTTGTTGTACGTGATGGCGCTGCTGGAGGGACTGCCACCCAAGTCGGTGGCGGACATTCTAAAGCGGCTGGCACTTCCGAAGCACGAGGCGGAGGCGATTCGAACCGGCCATGCCCATGCCGGGGCGGTTCTCCGCCGTCTGGCCACACGACCGGCGCCGAAGCCGAGCGACGTCTGTCGCGCCCTCGCCGGCTTTGCCGAGGAAGCCGTGATGGTCCTGCTGGTGTCGGCGAAATCTGAATCCGTGAAGCGCCTGATCAGGGCGTATCTGACCACCTACCGGCACGTCAAGCCGTCCCTCACCGGCGCCGATCTGAAATCGCTTGGTCTGAAGCCAGGACCGCAGTTCAAAAGGATTCTCGACCGGCTGCTGGATGCCCGCCTGGATGGCGACGTGAAGAGCGAAGCCGGGGAGCGGGAGTTGGCCAGGAAACTCGCACGCGCGTGAACCGCGCGTTGTTCGCTGGTGTTGAACGGGATGCTGGTCGTCGAGACTTCGCCCGGCAGCAGGAAGGTCAGCACCATCGACGCGTCGGATTCCTGGTGGGCGACGGCGAACAGGACGCAGGTCTGCGGGGTCGGGTCGGGTGGAAAGGCGAGCAGCGCCGGAAACTCAACCAGTGGGCTGGCCACGCGTGAGGCGGCCAGCTTGAGCCGAAAGGCCATGAGTACGTCGCGCACGCGGCGTTCGTATTCTTCTTCGGGCACGTTCCTGGTCGCGGTGATGCCGATCTCCCAGAGAGGCCGTGAAAACGTGACAGGGAGTCGGAGGCCTATTTTGCGCGCGATGGCTGAGACGTCGATTAGAGCGCCGGCCTGAATGGCCTCTTCCCTGGAGAGTGTTGGGCTGGCGGCTCAATTGCTGGAAGCCCCGGTGTCTGTTTCGTCTGTTCCGAAGAGGATGCGGAGATTGACGGCGGTTCATCGGTTGACGGCGCACTCGCCGCAGCCTCCGGTTGTTCCAGTGCAATCGGCGTTGGAGCCGGTATCGGAAGGCCTTGCGCGGCCAGGATGCCGTCATAGACCGTGTGGGCCGCTTCAGACCATGAGGGGTCGAACGGACGCCCCGCGAAGGCCGCATCTGCGGCCTTGCGCTCGTCGTAGGTCAGGATGCGCGACATCTGTTTCGGTTGCATACCTCTCAGATAGGTTCGGAATTCCAGAAGTCAAGGAGCGCCGAACATTGCATCCCGTCCGTTCTCGCGGTAGGATGCGCGGCCAATTGAAGGGTGTGTGATGGCTGATCCGAACAAGGGTCTCTTCGATCATCAGTACGGGCGATTCGTGGCCAACCGCGACAAGGCGGAAGGCTACGATTTTCAACACCAGACCGCCGGCAACACTTCGCCGCCTCCCGTGACGTTTGGCCAGAAACTGCGCTGGTGGACGTGGGATCGCTGGAAACGCCGCAAGCTGCTTCGTGAGGCCCGCGATCGTCGCGTGCAGGACATTGTCCAACTCCGTACTCCCAGATCTCCTCAGAAAAAAGCCTGATGGTGCGCTATCGGCGGTTGGTGGTGGCGTTTCTGCTACTGGTCGTGGTGAACGTTGTCCTCGCGGCCGGCTACTGGCTCATGCAGCAGGGCCGCACGAACCCCGATGGATCCACCATCGATTTTTTGCAATGCTTCTATATGACGGTGATTTCGACCTTCACGGTCGGGTATGGCGAAGCGATTCCCATCATCACGCCGGCGGACAGAATCTACACGATGGCTGTGATCGTGCTGGGACTGGGCACGATGGGGTATGGGGTCAGTCAAATGACAGCGTTTCTCGTGGAGGGCGAACTCCACGGCATCCTAGCGAGGCGGAAAATGGATAAACGGATTGCGGCGATGCAGGACCATTTTATTGTGTGCGGTACAGGGGACGTGGGCCATTACGTGATCGAGGAAATGCTGGCCACGCAGCGGCCCTTCGTGGCGGTGGATGAAGATGAGGAGCATCTCAAGAAATTGTCCGAAGGGGGGCCGTTTCCCTACGTGGTCGGGGACGCGACGGATGAAGAAATTCTCGCTGCGGCGGGCATCAAGGTGGCAGCCGGCGTCGTGTGCGCCTTGCAGCATGACCGGGACAATTTGGTGCTGGCCATGACCTGCCGGATGAACAATCCGAATATCCGTATCGTGGCCAAGTGTCACGACACCAAACTGTCGCCGAGGATCAAGAACGCCGGCGCCGACTCCGTCGTCTCGCCGCAGTTCATCGGCGGCATGCGGCTGGTGAGCGAAATGGTCAGGCCGACGGCGGTGAGTTTTCTCGACCTCATGCTGCGGGATCGGGACAAGGGCATGCGGGTGGAAGAGGTCCGGGTGCAGGCGGGCAGCCCCCTGGCTGGCAAGCCGTTGACCGATCGGGCTGTGGCCGACATCGATGTGCTGATCCTGGCGATCCAGGCTCCCGGCGAACAGACCTTTGCCTATGGACCTTCGTCGGACTCGGTTCTGGCGGCCGGCTGCACTCTGATCGTCCAGGGAAGCACCGCCAGCGTGACTGCCGTCCGCGAGAGGGCGGGGGTAGGAACCTGACTATTCCCGAATCAGCCCGCGCAGGCGGAAATTGAATTCGTTGTTCAGAATCTGGTTCCAGACAACTTGCTTGGCCAGCGTGGCCCGCGTGCCGTCTTCCGGGCTGACGACCTTCCCGTAGGTATAGAACCAGTTGATGATGGGATCGCCGGTAAACTTGAGGATAATCCAGTATCGTCGGTTCTCCTTCGCAATCGTCTTGCTCCCTTCCAACGAAAACGGCACCCACTCATAGCGGTTGGCCGGCGTGCGGATCGTCACAGACTGAACCGGACGGCTTTTGGCGAGAAGCTTGCCGGGGCCGTCGTTGTCCTCATAGAGTTCAATCCAGAGTTCGCCGCTTTCGCCGCCGAACCGGTGCAACGCCAGCGACAGATCTGTCAGCAGCATCGGCTGGTCCACCTCGAAGGCCTGGGCATAGAGCGTGTCGCCTGTCACGTATTCGGCGGTTTCCACCATATAATTCTGTTCCAGCGAATATTGCCCCTTGCCGGATGTTTTGACCGGTTCGAACAGCCGGATCTCGCGCGGGAATTCCAGATTGCCGAATGCCACCGGGAAGGTGAACGATTCCGGCTTGAGCGGCTGGGCAGGCCCTGCCGGCTTGTGAGCCGGTGGAGTTGGTATCGGCGGAGCCGGGACAGCAACAGGCGGCGCAGGCACAATCGGCACGGGTGGAAGTGGCACGGCAGGGGTTGGTTGCTGCGCCGGCGTTGCAACGACAGGCGGCGGTATCGGTGCAGGCACCACGGTGGGAGCGGACGCTGGAACGGCGACCAGCGCCGCCGCGTAGATCAGGTTTTTCGGCGTGCTTTCTGATTTCTGGGTTTTTACCACGTCCTTGTCCTGCGTGAAGTCGGTTTCAACATGCACGTCCAGAATCTTCGGCCGGGCCGATCCCCGCGTGGCCCACAAGATCAGGCCATCCGTATGCACGGCCTTGTTATCCGGTCCCACTTCGATTCGGATAAATCGCGTCGAGACAAACTGGTGATAGGCCTGGCTGTCGTACATGAGCCAGCCCTGGTCCGGATAATAGACCTCCAGCCAGGCATGCCTGCCCTCGCCCCATTTCGCGGTCCAGCGCCGTTTGCCGTTGTCCTCATCCACCTCCCAGCTCTTACCGAGCGTGCGGCCCCGCACGAGCCGGGCCGGGATGCCGGCTGCGCGTAGCAGCGCCATGGAAAGATGGGAATAGTTCTGGCAATTTCCCTTGCCCTCGCGTTTCGTTGTGAGCGCATCGTATCCCGCCGGCTCCAAGGTATAGTGGAGATGGTCCACGATCCAATGCATGACGCGGGTGACGGCCTCGCCCTCGGTCTTGGCGCCTTTGACCAGTTCCGCCGAGAGGTCCTTGATGCTCTGATCCTCCGATTGCACCTGTTCGGAAGGTTTGAGGTACTGCGCGACATCGACGGGCAGCGCGCCGGTCTGTACAGGATACGGAACCGTGGAGGGAACCATCGCGAATTCGACGGACGCCTTGACGTCGTACTCGCTCACGATTTTGATTTCTCCGGCCGGCGCCTTCCAATTCAATTCCAGGATTTTGTTGCCGTAGGCATCCGTCCGTTCCTTCGTCGAGGTCGGCGGCGGCGTGGCCGTATGCCGGTAGTTCGAGATTGTCTGCTTGGAGGTTTTGCTCGAGGCCGTCGGCGGAGGCACCAGGTGATAGGTGAAATTTTCGATGCCGCCCTGATCCGTTGGAGCGCCAATCACGGCGGTGTCTTTGACATGGAACGACGAGGTGAGGGCGCCATCCAAAACAAGGGTGCGGGCCTGAGGCGAAGCGGTGGCCGCAAGGGCCAGGATCAACACGAGGGCGAGCATGCGCAGACTGCGGTGGTCAGTGAGCATATCCAGCCCTGGCTTATAGGCTGCACGTCCGGGACTGTCAAGAATCTCCTATGCTAAGATGCCGCCATGAGCGACGTGCGCCCCTTTAAACTTGAAGCCCCCTTCAAACCCTGCGGCGATCAGGGCCGGGCGATCGAGAAATTGACGGCCGGCGTGGAGGCCGGCAAGAAACACCAAGTTCTATTGGGTGTGACCGGTTCCGGCAAGACCTTCACGATGGCCAACCTGATCGAGCGGGTGCAGAAACCCACGCTCGTGTTGGTGCACAACAAGACACTCGCCGGACAGCTCTACCAGGAGTTTCGGCAATTCTTTCCGCAGAACGCCGTCGAATACTTCATCAGCTACTACGATTACTATCAGCCGGAAGCCTATTTGCCCGCGACCGACACCTATATCGCCAAGGATTCCTCAATCAATGACGCCATCGACCAGATGCGGCACTCGGCCACGCGCTCGCTGCTGGAGCGGAACGATGTGATCATCGTTTCCTCCGTCTCGTGTATCTACGGCCTCGGCTCTCCGGAGATCTATCACGACATGTTGCTGTATCTGGAAGAGGGCAAGGACATCCGGCGTGAGCAGATTTTGGAGAAGTTGGTGGAAATCCAGTACGAACGGAACGACGTGGACTTTCACCGCGGGACATTCAGGGCTCGCGGCGACGTGATCGAAATTTTTCCCGCTTCGTCCGAGGCCAATTCAGTCCGGATCGAGCTGTTCGGCGATACGGTGGATGCCATTCACGAGATCGATCCGCTCACGGGGAAATCGCTCCAGCGACTGCCTAAAGTGCCGATCTATCCCAATACGCACTATTTAATCGCGCCGAACCGCTACGAGCGGGCGCTCAACGGGATCGAGCAGGAGTTGGACGAACGGATCGCGCATTTCAAGCGGACGACTCAGTTGGTGGAGGCCCAGCGGATCGAGCAGCGGACGCGTTTCGACCTGGAAATGATTCGGGCCATGGGCTATTGCCACGGGATCGAGAACTATTCCCGCCATCTCAGCGGGCGCGCGTCGGGCGAGCCGCCACCGACCTTGATCGATTATTTTCCAAAGGATTTCCTGCTGATCGTGGACGAGTCGCATGCGACCATTCCGCAGGTGGGCGGCATGTACGAAGGCGATTACTCTCGCAAGAAAACGCTGGTGGAATACGGGTTCCGGTTGCCGTCGGCAGTGGACAATCGGCCGTTGAAATTTGGCGAGTTCGAACAGTGTCTCAATCAAGCAGTCTACGTCTCGGCGACGCCGGGACCCTATGAATTGGAGAAGGGGCATGGCGCGGTGGTGGAGCAGATCATCCGGCCGACCGGATTGCTGGATCCAGTGCTGATCCTGCGCCCGCTGAAAGGGCAGATCGACGAGACCATCGAGCTTTGCCGCCAGCGGGTGGAGCGCCACGAACGGGTGCTGGTGACGACGCTCACGAAGAGAACCGCAGAAGATCTGGCTGAGTATCT
>JANOEZ010000181.1:0-6379 GCA_031413335.1 Nitrospirota bacterium | reverse complement strand
ACGTCGGTGAATTGCCGCTGATGACCGAGCGCGGCACGTTCATTATCAACGGGACGGAACGGGTGGTGGTCAGCCAGTTGCACCGGTCGCCGGGCGCATTCTTCACGCACGACAAGGGACGGACGCATGCCAGCGGCAAGGTGCTCTATTCGGCCCGCATCATTCCCTATCGTGGCTCCTGGCTTGATTTTGAGTTCGATGCCCGCGACATTCTCTATGTCCGGATCGACCGGCGGCGCAAGATGCCGGCGACGATTCTGCTCAAGGCGTTCGGCTTCTCTGCGGACGATCTCCTGAAAATGTACTACCCGGTCGAGGAGATTCACGTCTCAAAGGGAAAACTGTTCCGCAAGTTGGATCCTGATGTGCATCACGGTCTGCGGTGCTCTATCGACGTCATGGAAAAGGGCAGCAAAGAGGTGATTGTCAAGGAAGGCACGAAGCTGACCAAGGCGCTCATCACGCGCGTGAAGGCTGCTGGGGTCAAGGAAGTGCCGGTGGAGGCGGCGGAACTGATCGGACGGGCCGTGTTGACGGAGTTGGCCGATGCGAAGGGCAAGGACAAGATCGTCGAAAAAAACGCCAAGCTGACGCCGGAAGCACTCGATAAAATTATGGAGGGCCACGTCGAGAGCTTCAAGGTGATCTACCTGGACAGTGCAACGGCAACCCCGGTGATTCTGGACACGTTGGAGATGGAGCGGACCGGGTCCAAGGAAGAGGCGATGGTCGAGATCTATAAGCGTCTCCGGCCCGGTGAGACGCCGTCCATCGAAACTGCCCGCGTGCTGTTCGACAATCTGTTCTTCAGCTCCAAGCGCTACGACCTTTCCCAGGTTGGCCGGTTGAAGCTCAATAAGAAGCTGGGACTGGATTTCCCGCTGGAGCAGCGGACGTTGACTTCGCAGGACATTGTCGAGGTGATTCGCTATCTCGTCAACCTCAAGCTGGGCAAGGGCGAGATCGATGACATCGATCATTTGGGTAACCGCCGGGTCCGATCCGTAGGAGAGTTGCTGGAGAATCAGTTCCGGTTGGGCCTGGTTCGGATGGAGCGCAGCATCAAGGAGCGGATGAATCTGTTGGATATGGAGACGGTGCTGCCGCACGATCTGATCAACGCGAAGCCGGTGGTCGCCGCGGTCAAGGAATTTTTCAGCAGCAGCCAGCTCTCGCAGTTCATGGATCAGACGAATCCGCTGGCTGAGATCACGCACAAGCGCCGGCTGTCCGCGCTGGGGCCTGGCGGATTGACGCGGGAGCGCGCCGGGTTCGAGGTGCGTGACGTGCACCCATCCCACTACAGCCGCATTTGCCCGATCGAAACGCCGGAAGGGCCGAACATCGGGTTGATTACGTCGCTGGCAACCTACGCGCGGATCAACGAGTTCGGGTTCATCGAGGCGCCGTACCGAAAGGTGAAAAAGACCAAGGTCACGGACGAGATCGAATATCTTTCAGCCATTGAAGGCGAACGATATTACATCGCGCAGGCCAACTCGAAGCTGGATGGGTCAGGTCGCCTCACGTCTGAAACCGTCTCGGCGAGGTATGGCGGTGAGTTCGTCACCGCGACGCCGGACAAGATCGAATACATGGATGTGTCGCCCAAGCAGGTGGTGAGCGTCGCCACGGCGCTGGTGCCGTTTCTGGAACACGATGACGCCAACCGGGCGCTCATGGGTTCCAACATGCAGCGGCAGGCGGTGCCCCTGGTGCGCACGGAAGCGCCGTGGGTTGGAACCGGCATGGAAGCGGTCGTGGCCAGGGACTCCGGGTACGTTGTGCAGGCGAAGCGGAGCGGAGTGGTGGAAAGCGTGGACGCCACCAAGATTGTCGTGCGGGCTGAACCGCGTAAGGGAGAGAGTGCCCGGCGCCGGGATTCGCTGCTGGATGTGTACGATCTGGTCAAGTTCCAGCGTTCCAATCAGAACACGTGTATCACGCAGAAGCCAGTCGTACGGGTCGGGCAGCCGGTCAAGCGGGGGCAGGTGTTGGCGGATGGGCCGGCGATGGATCACGGTGAACTGGCCTTGGGGCAGAACGTGCTGGTCGCGTTCATGCCGTGGGGCGGCTACAACTTCGAAGACGCCATTCTCATCAACGAGAATCTCGTCCGCGAGGATGTGTTTACCTCGATTCATATTGAAGAGTTTGAAGTCGAAGCGCGCGATACCAAGCTGGGCAAGGAAGACATCACGCGCGATATCCCGAATGTCGGGGAGGAGGCGCTCCGCAATCTGGACGAAAGTGGCATCATCCGCATCGGCGCGGAAGTGAAGCCCGGTGACATTCTCGTCGGCAAGGTCACCCCTAAGGGTGAAACCCAGTTGACGCCTGAGGAGAAGTTGCTGCGTGCGATCTTCGGCGAGAAGGCCGGGGACGTGAAGGATACTTCCTTGCAAGTACCGCCAGGCGTGGAAGGGATCGTCGTGGACGTCAAGATTTTCTCCCGCAAGGGGAGCGATCGGGACGAACGATCCAAGAGCATCGAAAACGAAGATGTCCTCAAAATGCAGCGTGATCATCAGGACGAGCTGCGCATCATCGAGGAAGAGAAGAATAAAAAGATCCGCAAGCTGCTTCTGGGTAAGGTGGTCGGACGGGATCTCATGGATCCGGATGGCGGCGATGTCATTCTCAAAAAGAAGGGCAAGCTGACGGCCGAGATTTTGAAGAAGCTGTCTGACGAACACATCCGCCACATCATTCTCAGCGACCCGGAAGAACAGAAGGCGCTGGAAGAGATCGAGCGGCACGCCAAGGAGCAGAGCGAGATTCTCCAAACGCTGTATGACGAGAAAGTCGGGCGCCTGAAGCGCGGCGATGAATTGCCGCCCGGTGTGCTCAAGCTGGTCAAGGTCTTCATCGCGATGAAGCGGAAACTGTCGGTCGGAGACAAGATGGCGGGCCGGCACGGAAACAAGGGCGTGGTCTCTCGGATTCTGCCGGAAGAGGATATGCCGTACTTGCCGGATGGAACGCCGATGGGGATCGTGTTGAACCCGCTCGGTGTGCCGTCGCGCATGAACGTCGGGCAGATTCTGGAAATCCATCTGGGGTGGGCAGCCCAGGCCTTGGGGTTGCATGTCGCCAGTCCCGTATTCGATGGCGCATCGGAAAAGGAAATCAAGGAACTGCTCAAGAGGGCCAAGTTGCCGACGAGCGGACAGTCCGTCGTCTACGACGGCCGGACGGGCGAGTCGTTCAAGAGCCCGGTGACGGTCGGCTACATGTATATGCTGAAACTGCATCACCTGGTGGACGATAAAATCCATGCCCGGTCGATCGGACCCTATTCGCTGGTCACGCAGCAACCGTTGGGCGGCAAGGCGCAGTTCGGCGGCCAGCGGCTGGGCGAGATGGAAGTGTGGGCGCTGCAGGCCTATGGGGCGGCATCCACGTTGCAGGAGTTTCTGACCGTGAAATCGGACGACGTGCCAGGCCGGTCGCGGATGTATGAGGCGATCGTGAAGGGCGAGAATTTCCTGGAGCCAGGCTTGCCGGAATCCTTCAACGTGCTGGTGAAGGAACTGCAAAGCCTTGGGCTCGACGTTGAGCTGATCAAGGGAAAAGACTAACCGGTCGCCGGTGCCGCCTCGGCGGCAACCGTAAGGGAGGGTACCGCCTTGGAAGGAATCTATACGCTGTTCGAGAAGCCGCGCGACTCCGTGTCGTTTGATGCCATGCGCATTCGCATCGCATCGCCGGACAAGATTCGGTCATGGTCGTATGGCGAGGTCAAGAAGCCGGAGACCATCAACTACCGCTCGTTCAAGCCTGAAAAGGACGGACTGTTCTGCGCCAAGATATTCGGCCCGATCAAGGATTGGGAGTGTAACTGTGGAAAATACAAACGGATGAAGCACCGCGGTATCGTCTGCGATAAGTGCGGGGTCGAGGTGATTCAGTCCAAAGTGCGCCGCGAGCGGATGGGGCACATCGAGTTAGCCGCGCCGGTCGCGCATATCTGGTTCTTGAAAGGCGTGCCCTCGCGGATCGGGACGTTGTTGGACATGAGCCTTAAGCATCTCGAAAAGGTGCTGTATTTCGAGAGTTACGTGGTCGTGGATTCTGGCGGGATCAAGGGGCTCAAGGAGCAGGATTTGCTGGCCGAGGACAGGCTGCGTGAGTTACAGGCCGAGCACGGATCCAGTGCCTTCAAGGCTGGAATCGGCGCGGAGGCGATCCGCGAACTGCTCCGCAAAGTGGACATCGATGCCGAATGGAGCGATCAGCAGGCGAAATCCAAGCAGGCGACGTCGGCGACGATCAAGAAAAAAATCTCGAAACGTCTGAAAGTGTTGGAAGCGTTCCGGCGGTCGGGGAACAAGCCGGAGTGGATGGTGATGGACGTGATCCCGGTACTTCCGCCTGAACTGCGTCCGCTCGTGCCGTTGGATGGCGGGCGGTTCGCGACCTCGGATTTGAACGATCTGTACCGGCGGGTCATTAATCGCAATAACCGGCTCAAGCGCTTGATGGAATTGCGGGCTCCTGGCGTGATCATCCGGAATGAGATGCGGATGCTCCAGGAAGCGGTGGACGCGCTGTTCGACAACGGCCGGCGTGGCCGGGCTATTCGCGGTCCGAACAAGCGCCCGCTCAAGTCGTTGAGCGATATGCTCAAGGGCAAGCAGGGGCGGTTCAGGCAGAACCTGCTCGGGAAACGGGTGGATTATTCAGGACGGTCCGTCATTGTCGTCGGCCCGGAATTGCGCCTCAATCAGTGCGGGTTGCCCAAAAAGATGGCGCTCGAGCTGTTTAAGCCGTTCATCTTTCACAAGTTGGAAGAGCGGGGCGCAGCGACAACCATCAAGAGTGCCAAACGATTGGTCGAAAAAGAGCGGCCGGAGGTGTGGGACGTGCTCGATGAAGTCATTCGCGAGCACCCTGTTCTGCTGAACCGCGCGCCGACACTCCACCGGCTTGGCATTCAGGCATTTGATCCTGTACTGGTCGAAGGGAAGGCTATTAAGTTGCATCCTCTGGTCTGCGCCGCTTTCAACGCGGACTTCGATGGCGACCAGATGGCGGTGCACGTGCCGCTGTCGGCTGAGGCGCAGGTCGAGGCCAGGGTTCTGATGATGTCGATTAACAATATTCTATCTCCGGCCAGCGGGCGCCCAATCGCCGTGCCGTCGCAGGATATGGTACTCGGCTGCTATTGGTTGACCAAGGAACGGGCTGGTGCCAAAGGCGAGGGAAAGATATTTGCCTCGCCGCAGGAAGTGCACATTGCCTGCGATCTCGGTGAAGTGGAAGAACATGCCAAGATCAAGGTTCGGATTGGCGGCTCGCTCGTGGCCACGACGGTCGGACGGGTGTTGCTGGGGGAAATTCTTCCATCGTCAGTTCCTTTTTCATATGCGAACCAGTTGATGACCAAAAAGGAAATGACCAAGCTTATCGACAATGTCTACCGCCAGGCGGGGCATCGCGATACGGTCGTGCTGCTCGATCGTATCAAGGACCTCGGGTTTGCCTACGCGACGAAAGCGGGCGTGTCAATTTGTATTGACAACATGCACATTCCGGCCAAGAAGGCAGAGTTGATCTCGAAGGCACAGCACGAGGTCAATGAAATCGAGAAACAATATAGCGAGGGGTTGATCACGAATGGTGAGCGGTACAATAAAGTGATCGACATTTGGGCTCACGTGACCGAGCAGGTGGCCAATGAGATGATGAAGGAACTGGGGGCCGGCAGCGACGCGCGCGCTCCTGAAGCCTTCAACCCAATTTTCATGATGGCCGATTCGGGCGCGCGTGGCAGTTCACAGCAGATCCGCCAGCTCGGCGGGATGCGCGGATTGATGGCGAAGCCGTCCGGCGAAATCATCGAGACGCCGATCACCGCGAACTTCCGCGAGGGGTTGACCGTGCTGCAGTACTTCATTTCAACGCACGGCGCCCGTAAGGGGTTGGCCGACACGGCGCTGAAGACAGCCAACTCCGGTTACCTGACCCGCCGCCTGGTGGATGTTGCGCAGGACGTCATTATTAATGAGGACGATTGCGGCACGACCGATGGCATCGAGGTGACGGCGCTGATCGAAGGCGGTGAAATCATCCAGCCCGTCGAGGAGCGTATTCTGGGTCGGTTGTCGGCGGAGGATGTACACGACCCAGTGACGGGCGAGATTATCGTCAAGGCGAATGAGGAAATCGACGAGGAGCGGACGAAGGGGATCGTCGAGGCCGGTGTCGACCGGGTCAAGATCCGATCGGTGCTGACCTGCCAGACTCGTCGCGGAGTCTGCAAGAAGTGCTATGGGCGCGATTTGTCGAGAGGGCGGATGGTGGAGCGGGGAGAGCCGGTGGGTGTCATCGCCGCGCAGTCCATCGGTGAGCCGGGTACACAGTTGACCATGCGGAC
>JANOEZ010000180.1:0-1052 GCA_031413335.1 Nitrospirota bacterium | reverse complement strand
AGGTGAAGCATCTGCTCTGGATCATCGTCCGTGACATCGGGCTTCATGAACTGCGACGGCACATTCGCGTCCCGTTCAAGGATTTCCGTGTGGCGCCGTTCTATGGCTGCTATATCCTGCGGCCTTCGTGGGATGTCGGCTTCGAGGACCCCGAAAACCCGACTTCGCTGGAAAAGGTGATTCAGGCAGTGGGAGGGGAGTCTGTCGCCTACGCGGGGAGAACCAAATGCTGCGGGTTTCCGATCATCCTGGAAAAAGAAGCGATCGCCGTGACGATGGCCGGCGCCAACATGAAAGAGGCCAAGGACGCAGGCGCCGACTTCATGGTCACGCCGTGCCCGCTATGCCATATGAGCCTGGACATCTATCAGGAACGGGCAGGCAAGGCCGTTGGGACCACACTGGATCTGCCGATCCTGCACCTTCCCCAACTGATCGGGCTCGCGATGGGCATTCCTGCGAAGGAACTGGGGTTGGCACGCCATCTTATCCCCGTGGATTCGATTCTTAAACGAATGAACAAGCAAGGAGCATCGGCCACATGAAAGTCGTTAATATTTCAGATTATCAAAAGTTTAGCACTGAAAAGATGAAGAAGAACAACATCTTTCAAACCACCAGGTTGTTCTGCGATGTCTATTGCTTTGAGCCGGGCCAGGAACAGAAGGGGCATATCCACGGAGAGCAGGACAAGGTCTATCTGGTGCTGGAAGGGAAGGGAACATTTCAGGTCGGTACGGAGAAGCAGGTCCTGGGACAGGGCGACGGAACGATCGCGCCTGCAGGCGAAGAACACGGCGTCTTCAATCATACCAAAGACCGGCTCAAAGTCCTAGTCTTCGTTGCACCGAATCCCTAGGCAGACACATCTGAAAAATTGGCGGAGCCGGAGATCGCGGCTCCGCCACACTCACTTCCTCAACCCCAAGCTACTGAGCAGGCTTCGGAGCAATTTCCCAGGGTGTCATCGGCATCAACGGAGCGGGCTTGGCATCCGGCGAAGCCAATAGTACCGCAATGGCCCCGCGCAAAGCACCCGTCAAGGAGTGGGT
>JANOEZ010000179.1:0-2133 GCA_031413335.1 Nitrospirota bacterium | reverse complement strand
ATGGGACGGATACGCAGTTCATAGGAACCGGGTGGAACCCACAGCCGCGCGATCTGAATTTCATCCGGCAGGGTCCGCCAACTGCGTTTGTCGGCTTCTTCCGTCGAGATGGCGAGGGCCTTGGCCAGGCTACCGACCAGGAGCGCGACGATCTGTCCCGCGGTATCCCGTCCAGCCGCCGCCCGCGCTCCCCGTGCGATGCCTTCCGCCGCCGCATATTTAATGGCCGCCCGTGCAACCGCTTTGACGGCCAGGGCGTTGTATTGGTCCGAGAAGTGTTTGGCTGCCAGCGCGCTCAAGTCCTGAATCAATTCAGACGGCGCGTTGTAGGAGCCTTCGGCGCCAGCCAGACTCACCTGCGCATAGGCGATGGTGGTTTTCTGCGGAATCAGGCGCGGTAACGCGACTCGCACGATGCGGCCGTTCAATCCATAGAACAGGCTTTCCGCCGCCCGGGCTTCGCGTGTATTCGACTGGGGGCCGATCGCGGCTTTGGTCAACAGAACCAGCCGCAAGGCGTCCAGACTGATCGGCAAGTCGAGGAAGTGATCTTCCTTGCGGGGCGAGCGGCCGTTGTAGCTGACGACCACGACCTGGGCGAATTGCTGCGGATCGGGTGCCGGCTGCCACGACACGTCGGCAAAGGCCTGCCGGTACTGCGCGTGCTCGTCGGTCAGGTGGAGCGCGTCGGTGATACGGAGGAGATCGGTCCGAAGCATGGGCGGAACGGGCGTCCGTGCCCAGGACTGGGCCGCGAGATAGGCCTCGTGGGCTTTTCGGTATGCGATAAAGGCGTCGTTGCGCTCGCCGGCTGCTTCATAGAGTACCCCGCTGAGATATCGGGCCAGTGCGTCATCCCGATAGGCGTCCGGGCCATCTGCCGACTGGTCGGCCAGCACATTGAGGCGATGATCCACGCGCCGCGCTTCCACCAGCGCGTCCTGCACATTGCCGGCAACCGCATAGTTGAGCGCCTTGAGCACATTGAGCATGACCTGCTCGTAGGCGGCGCCCTCGAACGGGAGTTCCGTATCGTTGTAGAGAAAAGCCCTGGCCTGCGTGGTGATCCGGCGGGTGTAGAGTTGTTCGACTTCCTGATCCGCTTTTTCGAGGACGGCGGTGCTGTCGTCGTAGCGGCCGGCGAGGTGCAGTGTCATGCCCCGGTCCATGCGGTAGAGAACCTGGTTTTTGGCGCCATACTCCTTATGGGCCTGTTCCATAATCGCATCGGCACGGGCGACATCTCCTGCGCGCAGACGCTCATCGATCAGCGCATAGCGGCTGATCGTCGGACCGCAGGCGCTCAGGAGGAGCGCCAGGCCGGACAGGCAGAGGAGCGGGATGGTGAAGCGACGCGCGGTCACAGGTTGCGCGCTCAGTGGGCTAGCAGGATTGAGCAAGACCCGTGGGGCCTAAAAAACGGTGCGTTTGCGTTCGACGACTTTTTTGATTTTCTTCTGACCGAACCAGGCCTTGACGTTACTTTCCAGGTCGACCAGTTCCAGGTCCACCTGGTAGAACACCGCCTTGACGCC
Source organism: Nitrospirota bacterium (assembly GCA_031413335.1). Classification (GTDB taxonomy): domain Bacteria; phylum Nitrospirota; class Nitrospiria; order Nitrospirales; family Nitrospiraceae; genus 2-02-FULL-62-14. The sequence goes on along the minus strand of JANOEZ010000179.1, from coordinate 598 downwards.
ATCGGCTTCATCGAGAATCGTCGAGATGTAGCCTTTCATGATGTAGTCGGCGCCGATTTCCTTGCCGGGAGACTTTTGCGTGTCTTCGCGGGCATGCAGGGCCTGTTCTTCCCGCTCCTGGCGGATCTCCTCCCGCTCGCCCCTGCCGGCGACAAAGGTCACTTTCTGGGAGTTGACCAGTTCCCGCTGCAAGTCGGTGATGAACGTCTGCACGTTGATGTGCTCGTGGCTCTTATTCGTGATCGTGCCGACGACGACCACCGGCTGTTTCCCGCGATGGCTTTGGGTGTAGTTGCCCAGCCACGGCGTGCCCAGCGCTTCCTTGACCATCGCTTCAGCTGTTTGCTTGGAATCGGTATCGTTCCACCGCCCGCTGAGATCGGTCACCACGCCCGAATCCACGCGAGTGACTTTGGTCTCTGCTCCACAGCCCACCAGGGCGACGAGCAGGGCCAGGGCGCTTACGCCAGACCATGCTCGAACGCTGAACGTTGAATGCTGAATGCTGAAGTTAGAATGCGTGATTCTGATATTCATCGTTCATCATTCCTCGTTCATCGTTACGGTTTGGGTGCTTGTTTGGTTTCTTCTTTTTCGA
>JANOEZ010000178.1:0-3662 GCA_031413335.1 Nitrospirota bacterium | reverse complement strand
AGGTGCGGCTTCCTAAACCCACAGGCTCTTATCTTCATCGGCTCCAAACTTTCTATAAAGAATCAAACCCATACCTCCGTGCTCAAGATCAAATTAGAGCGACAACCGAATTGGCGCGAGCTAACAATGTTCCGCTCAGGTGGTTTGACGATTACATAGGTGTCAATCTCTTGATTTGTAACCCGACAAAGTCTGATGGCTGGATGCATATAGCAGTTGCTATACCGATCCTTGAATCGGAGTGGCAACCAAATTTCCGCATAGAAAAGGCGCAGTTCCAAGATTCGTTCGATAAGATTTACAAGGCCTTTGAGAGGATGTGGGAAGAAAGCAGCCAACCACCTGCAATGCAGGGAGATTCAGCGACTGGCAACCCTCCCTCCAGTGAAGAATTTGTTTCTATGAGGGATGCGGCAGAAAGACTCTACAGAGAGGCTCGATCCAGTGGATCTAGTTTGGCGCGAATGGCGGAAGAAGCGAGTGGGAGCGGAGTAACCAAAGGTTCTCCCGAGGATATATTGAACTACATGGCAACTTATATAGTGATGACGAAGAAAATAGCTATGCACGGGAAGAAAGCTCCCTCGACCGCATTCGACAGAATTGGTGATCGCGAGATTAGCGGTTCTTTTTTTGATGAGGGTGCTACGAGGCTCAAAGATGGGTTTTATGATAAATCTATTTACTGGACAGACTTGGCTATCAAAGCGGATGAGTTAAAAGAGCTAATAGCAGAGATACACTTTAAGAGCGGTTATGAAGGAAATTAAAAAGGGACGGAGTTTTGCTGCGGTAGATGCAAGAGATGAACTCCAGCCTTCCTTCTGATTGCAGCGCAGCTCGGTAGCGATACTTTATTGAGGCTGGCAAGATTGTACGGAGCGCGTGCGATGAAACCGATTGAAGTGGCGTGGGTGAAGGAAGCGGAACGCCGATTTTCATCCTAGTGGCGTGGTGAGCGGGAAGGTATTCCTGCCGAGAAGGCATTCAAGCAGATTCGCAAGGACCTTGGTTGGTGAAGACTCGGTTCAATCCAGCGATAATTGGGCTCATCGTTTTATTTTGCGCTGTGGGAACGGGCCATGCAGGCGACCGGTTCACGCTGACGTTGAATGGCGAGGCGGTGAAGGACAGCAAGACCGGCCTGATCTGGGAGCAAGCGCCGGATAAGGAGTTCGATGTCTGGAGCGCGTCGGTCGCGCGCTGCGCGACCAAGGAGGTTGGCGGTCGGAAAGGCTGGCGCGCGCCGACGAAAGACGAACTGGCTACGCTCATTGACCCCGACCGCAACGACCCCTCGCTGCCGGAAGGCCATCCGTTTGCGAATATCCGGTCCGACATCTTCTGGTCCTCGACGCGACACGCCTCGGACGACATCCTAGCCTACTATGTGAGCTTCTTTACGGGGCAGGTGATCTCAGATCAGAAATCCCAGACTAGGCGGATGTGGTGCGTGCTTGGGAAGAAGTAGCTGGTAGCGAATAGCTCAATCAGAGTTGGTTTAGCTGAAAGCGGTAGTAGAGTCCCTGCCCATTTCCCTCTAGCAAATGCGTCGGTGCTCCGATGGAGCCGCCCTGAGCGGCGAAACTGCCCCGGTGCTGCCCCACCGTCAGTTTGGTTTGAAGCTGCGGTAAATTCGCCAGCAGTTTCTCGTCTGTCTCAGGGCCGACGCGGCCCATCATCGACAGGAGGCCGATCGGGTCGTTGAGCCGTCGGATCGGATCGGATGTGGCGATGACGATCACTTCGCTTTGCCCGGCCTTCTCGTTGAGAGAAAACCAGCTCCGAATGGTGCTGGGGGCGGGAAGCCAGAGTTCCGTCCCGGCCAGCACGGGATTCTCCTGCGGCGTGACGGCGGGATTCGGGAACACTTTGGTGACTTCGCCCGATGTCGACACTCTCAACACATACACATAGGTCGTGTCTTTCGGCTTGATGTAGACGGCCATCCGGTCGCCGGGCAGGAGCGAATCGCCCTGTTTTAAGACGGACGGTGTGCCCTGCTGGTCCTGTCTCAGCACGCCCAGATGAATGGCCACGGTCGGCATCAGTGTGGCTTTGACGATGGGCCAGCCCAGCCAGCCGACTGCCGGCAACAGCACAAGCACCACTCCTACGATCAGCGCGGCTGAGGGGGATGATTTCTTGCCGCCTTTTCGGACGGATTTCTTTGTCTCGGCTTCTTCCTCGTCTTGCCCAGCCGGTTGCTGCGGCTGCGCCGGCTCGCCGGCCTTCATCGTGAGGCCGCCGGTCGAGAAGCCCGGTGTCTGCTGGACCGGCTGCGCGGGAGCGGCTTTCGGCGCCGGTGTCGCGAGACGAGCCGCCTGGGCTGGCGGTGGTTCGGCGGTTTGAGGCTGCGTGAGCGCTTTCAGCAGCGCCTTCTGCATCTCGGTCCCACGGGGATAGCGGTCTTTGGCGTTTTTCGCCAGGGCCTTCATGACCGCGCTGCTGAGCGCCGGAGGAATGACGCCGGGCCGCACGTCTGCCGGCGGCACCGGCGTGTCGGGAGCCAGTGCCGCTGTCATGATCGCGGGCAACGAGTCGCCTGGAAACGCCTTCTGGCCGGTCAACAGTTCATAGAGCACCACTCCAAGCGAAAATAAATCGGCTCGCCCGTCCGCGACTTCGCCGCGCCACTGCTCCGGAGACATGTAATGGGGCGTGCCCAGGAGGGACTGCGCCTGGGTCATGTTGGCGCCTTGGAGCCGCGCGACGCCGAAATCCACGAGTTTCGGCATCAGGGAGTCCACGTCCACGAGAATGTTCGCCGGCTTGATGTCGCGATGCACGACGCCGGCCTGCGCCGCATAGTCGAGCGCATTGGCGATGTGGCCGACCAGGGTGACCGTGTCCTCGAAGCTCAGGATTTTCTTCGTATGCAGCGATCCCAGCGGGACGCCCTGGATGAATTCCATGACGATGAAGGTCCGGCCGGTGGCCGCGTCGTCGTCCACGTCGTAGACCGACACGATATTGGGATGCTTGAGTTGGCGGCTGATTTTGACTTCGCGCACGAGCCGCAGGAGTTCTTCGCTGGTCGCAGGGTCTTTCGGATCGGCCAGCAGCACCTTGATGGCGACGTCCATCTCGAGGCGGGTATCCCATCCGCGATAGACCACGCCCATGGCGCCCTGGCCGAGGACGCCGCGAATCTCGTATCGCCCGATTTTCTGTGGTTGATCCGGCATATAAGTAGGAGTGAGCGGGGCTACCTTACCGATTCCTTCCCGGCGAATCAATCTCAATAGTACGCCGCACGATGCGAGCGGGCATCGGGCGCTGGAATGCTTGACGGTTCTTCGGGGGCGCTGTTATAGTCCGATCCATTCTACGACCGTAGGTGAGGAGCGTGCGCGCGATGCTCGAGCCCAGCGACAAGATCTGGATGGACGGGAAGTTCGTCAAGTGGGCGGACGCGACCGTGCACGTCCTGACCCATTCCCTCCATTACGGTCTCGCGGCCTTCGAGGGCATTCGTTGCTACAAGGGCCAGGGCGGCTCCGCCATTTTCCGCCTGCCGGAGCACGTGGATCGCCTGTTCGAGTCGGCCCATATCTCGATGATCACGATGCCGTACGACAAGAAGCAGATCTCCGAAGCGATCGTGGAGACCGTGCGCATCAACAAGCTGGATGCCTGTTACATCCGTCCTCTTGTGTATA
>JANOEZ010000177.1:0-1686 GCA_031413335.1 Nitrospirota bacterium | reverse complement strand
GAGCGACACCCCACTGTGCGGCGATTCGCCAAAAGCGGTCCACCACTACTCCTGCAAGGAGGGGTATAGCTCGGGATACAGCTCGTATTGATTTGAAACCGCCTGGCCAATGAGCGGGTGATGCGATGAATCATGAAGAGGGGATCAACTGTTCGAGTAGTCCGATTCCTGCGGCGGGATGTTGTACAGCAGTTCGAGGTCGAATTCGTCAATCAGTTCGTTGGCGGCGCCTGCGCCATGGTCGGAGCGCACTTCGTTAATCACCAGATCGATGGCCGCCGCCGCGTGCTGGCCGTACTGTGCGATCGCCGATTCGATGCGCTGCCGGGCTGCTTCCATTTTCATGACGGTTGCTCCCTGCCAACTGCTGGCCCATTATAGCTGAACCGACGGTGACTTTTCGATTCCCCACCACACATAATCCATTGCTGAGTCTTGGTTCTCGCATGCATGGCATGGGATAATGACCATCACGATGGCTGGCACAGCACAATTTCCTGACGAACAGACCGACCAGGGCGCGTTCAAACGCCAGGCGGACGCCTTCAACGAATGGGTCACGGAAGACGGTCAGTCGGGCTACCCAGCCGCCAAGGGCCGCTATCATTTATACGTGTCCTGGGCCTGTCCCTGGGCGCACCGCACGATCATCGTACGAAAGCTGAAGAAGCTGGAAGACGTCATCGGCATGACCGTGGTGGACCCCGTCCGGGACGACCACGGATGGGCCTTCCGCGAAGGGCCCGGCCATTCGCCCGATCCCGTCAACGGTTTTCACTTTCTCAGCGAGGCCTATCGGGCGACCGAGCCGGACTACCGGGGGCGGGTCACGGTGCCCGTCCTGTGGGATACCCAGCGCAAGCGCATCGTCAGCAATGCCGACGACGACCTGATGCGCATGTTCAACAGCGCCTTCAACCAATTCACTGACAGCACACTGGATCTCTATCCCGAGGCGCTGCGGAAGGACATTGACGAGCTGAACACCTTCATCTACGAGAACGTGAACGACGGCGTCTACCGCGCCGGCTTCGCCACCTCGCAGCGGGTCTACGAGAAGGCCGTGCGCCGGCTCTTCGACGCGCTCGACCAACTGGACGCGCGCCTCAAGACGCAGCGCTATTTATTGGGAGCGCAGTTCGTGGAGACGGATTGGCGGCTCTTCGTCACTCTCATCCGGTTCGACGCGGTCTACCACGGGCATTTCAAATGCAACCTCCGTCGAATGGCGGACTATCCCAACCTCTTCGGCTATCTCAAAGACCTCTACCAAACCGACGGGATTGCCGAGACGGTCAATTTCGACCATATCAAACGGCACTACTATTTTACGCACGACGACATCAATCCGACCCGCATCGTGCCCCTCGGCCCCGACCAGGGCCTCACCACCCCGCACAACCGTCAACGCTGAATTGTCTATTTTCCAGGTCCGCGTTTGGTGCTATAGTGCGCAGCACACTCCCGGTCACACAGGCCGTCATGCCCATGGACGAAACCGCAGAACCAAGTCGAAGGCAGTACCCACGGAAGAAGGTGTTTACCTTTTGCCGCGTGGTCTGGTCCGGGAAACAGTCGTCCTATCAAGTACCGGGCATGACCGTGGACGTCTCCAAGAACGGCCTCGCCGTGCTGCTCCGCAATCCGGCTCAACCGATCTGGCAGGAAGCTACCATCCACATCACG
>JANOEZ010000176.1:0-4301 GCA_031413335.1 Nitrospirota bacterium | reverse complement strand
AGCAGCTAATAGCGGGTAGCCAGAAAAGAAATTCTCATGCTATTCGCTACCATCTATTAGCTATTATCTACCCATTATTTACTCTCTATTCGCGACTTGCGGTTTACTCGGAGTTGAGAAAATGAGCTGGATGCAGCGACTTCATGACGGCTTATCGAAGACGCGTACGGCCTTGAGCCGGACGCTGGACCGGATCGCCGGCCGCGCGCTCGATCCCGCTGCGCAGGAAGAATTGGAGGCTGCGCTGCTCGCGTCCGACATCGGCGTCCGGACCGTCTCGAAATTGATGGACCGCCTCCGGGAGCAGGGCCGAGGAGCGGCTGACGCGCGCGCCGTCATGCACGCAACCATTCTGGACACGCTGCAAAGCGGGCAACGCGATTCGATCGAGCAGCAAATCAAAAACAGTTCCAAGCCGTTCGTGATTCTTGCCGTCGGCGTCAACGGCGTCGGCAAGACGACCACGGTCGCCAAGCTGGCGCAGCGGTTGAAACAAGGCGGGTTGACGCCACTGCTGGTGGCGGCCGATACGTTCCGCGCGGCGGCGATCGAGCAATTGGAATTGTGGGGAGGCCGGATCGGCGTGGAGGTGATTCGGCATCAACAGGGGTCCGATCCGTCGGCGGTCGTCTTCGACGGACTCGCCGCTGCCAAGGCACGCGGCGTGGACGTGGTCCTGATCGATACAGCCGGGCGGCTGCACACCAAGACGAATCTGATGGAAGAGCTGAAGAAGGTGAAGCGGGTGCTGGCGCGCGAGCTGCCAGGCGCACCACATGAGGTCTTATTGGTGCTCGACGGCACGGTCGGCCAGAACGCGTTGTCACAGGCCAAACAATTTCACGAGGCGGTCGGCGTGACCAGCATTGCGCTGACGAAGCTCGACGGCACGGCCAGAGGCGGCGTGGTGGTGGCCATTGCCGAGGAGCTGAAGATTCCCGTCCGGCTGATCGGTGTCGGGGAAGCCGCCGAGGATCTTCAAGACTTCGATGCGCGCGCATTTGTGGACGCGCTGTTTGGTTAGTCCGCATTATTCATGAGGGTTCGTGACGAAACCGCTGAGACGCCTGGCGAGACGGGCGCGTGGAGCCGCGAGGAAGGGAGGCAGCCTTGCACAGGCTGTTGACCGACCGAGCGGCGAGCCCGCCCGCCTGGACGTGGCAAGCCAGCGGCCAGGTGTGTCGCAGCGGCGTATCGGCGGTTGGAGTAGAAGCCTTCATGAATGATGCGGGCTGGGGCTGAGCGGTGACGCATCGGCAGGCGTGCAGCCTCGTCATGGCTCTGGCGCTGAGCTGCTGCGCCGCCGGCTCCGCTTGCGCTGAGACGCCGGCGTCTCCACCCATCCGTCAGACGGAGATTCTCCACCACACGCTGGAAGTGAAGCTGATCCCGGACCGGCATGAGCTGCTGGCTGTCGATCAAATGACAGTCAGGGCCCTGGCCGATGATGTGCAGGAAGCAACCTTCACGCTGCACGGCAAGCTGAACGTGTTGCTGGTGGTGGAGCAGAGGCCGACCGGTATTCTTCCGCTTTCCTTCCACTCTGTTCCGGGGACGGAACCAGCCGGTGCCGGGCAAACGATCACCGTCCGCTTCAGCCGGCCGTTGCAGACGGACGAGACGGTCACGCTGATGTGGCAGTACCGGGGCGAGATCAACGAACCGCCCCGCGAGCCAAGACACCTGCGTTTCGTCACGCCGAGCGAAACCGCCGGACATATCGGCACCGAGGGTGTCTACCTGAGCGGAGAGACCCTGTGGTACCCGGATCTGCCCGGTTCGCTGCCGACTTTCGCGGTGCGCGCGAAGACGCCCGACGGGTGGACGGCCGTCACGCACGGGAAACAACTTGCCCGAACGGTTCAGGACGCCGTCGCGGTGGCCGACTGGGAAGTGGCAGAGAAGACCGAGGCGCTCACGCTGGTGGCCAATCGGTTTGTGACCACGCAACGGGAGTGGAAGGGCATCGAGATTGCGGCCTATCTGTTTCCGGATGAGGCAGGTCTTGCGGACGAATATCTTGAGGCCTCGATCCGCTACCTCGATGCCTATATCAAGATCCTTGGTCCTTATCCCTTTCCGAAGTTCGCCGTGGTGGAGAATTTCTTTGCCAGCGGCCTGGGCATGCCGTCGTTTACCCTGTTGGGCAGCGGGGTCGTCAAGCGGCGCTATGTCCAGCCCTATGCGCTGGGGCACGAGATCGTTCATTCGTGGATCGGCAATTCCGTCTTCAACCAGGTCGAGCAGGGCAACTGGGTCGAGGGCCTGACGACCTATCTGGCTAATTACTATTACGAAGAGCTAACGGGCACGCCCGAAAAAGCCAGCGAACAGCGCCGCATGATGCTGCTCGGCTATGCCGTCTACGTGCAGCCGGAGGAGGATTATCCGGTCGCGCAGTTCACGCAGAAGAAGGATCAGAAGGATAACGCCATCGGCTATCAAAAATCCGCGATGGTGTTCCACATGCTGCGGCGTGAAATCGGCGACGAATCATTCTGGCAGGGACTCCGGACGCTGGTCGCGCGCTACCGCAGCCGGTATGCAGGCTGGAAGGACGTGGAACAGGTATTCTCGGAAGCCGCCGGACGCGAACTGCGCTGGTTCTTTGCCCAGTGGGTGGAGCGGCCGGGCGCGCCCAACCTGCAGCTCGCGGCGAGCTCGGCGCGACGAGTGGACGAGCGCGACGTGCAGCTCGCGCAAGGGCGGGAAACCTACCGATTGCGAGTGCCCGTGTCCATGACATTACAGAACGGCGAGGTACGGACGAAGACCGTTGAGTTCGACGGTCCGGTGGGCGCGCTGACCCTGCCGGCAACGACGAAAGCCGTGCGCGTGGACCCGGACTATGATGTATTTCGGCGGGTCGCTCGCGAGGCGCTGCCACCGATGCTGAACCTGTTTGTGACGGATCGGAACAGGGCGCTCGTCGTGGCCGGCGGAGGGACGGAAGCGGATCGCGCTCCCTATGCCGAATTGGCAAGGCAGGTCGCCTCGCGTGAACAGGCCATCGCTCAGATCAGCGATCAGGATGCAAGGCCGGCTCAAGGTTCTCTGCTGGTTCTGGGCGGGCCGGGCGTCAATCGAGCAGCCGAATGGGCCGTCCGCGGATGCGGGAAGAAGGTGAGCCTGGGAGACAGCTCGTTCACCGTCGAGGACAAGACCTATGACGGCCCTGGAATGGTGCTGCTGATCTCCTGCCGCGATCCGGAAAACACAGCCCGGCAGGCAACGCTCTTTTATGGTCTGTCACCCCAGGCGGCGGCGAAAGTCGCCCGGCTCTTGTTTTTCTACGGCTGGCAGAGCTATGTGGTGTTCCGGGATGGAGCTGTGGTGGCGCGCGGGGATTTCAATCCCCCGATGAACGATCTGGAGGTGCGATTTGATGTTCCGTGAAAGTTTCAAGGGCGCAGTGCTGGCTGGTTTGATCGCAAGTGCTTCAACGGCAGGGCTCTACCTCAGCACTCAGTCCTCAGCACTCAGTGCTCCCGCTTCGGGTGAGGAGCGTCATCTCGCCAACATTCGGCAATTGACCGCCGGACGTCAGAATGCCGAGGCCTATTTTTCCTTCGACGGCACAAAATTGATCTTTCAGTCCACGAACGATTGGAGCCAGGGCGTGAGCAACCTGCCTCCGAGCAAGCCCGCGTCCAGCGAGCGGGGGCTGCCCTGCTATCAGATGTATGTGCTGGATCTGGAGACCGGCAGCATCCGGCGTGTCAGCATGGGAACAGGAACGACGACCTGCGGCTATTTTTTCCCCGGCGACCGGCGCGTGCTCTTTTCCTCGACGCATCTGGCCGGCCAGAATTGCCCGCCCAAGCCGAAGCGGGAGGGGCGGTACCGGTGGGCGCTGGATAACTACGACATTTTTTCGATCGGCATGAATGGGCAGGGGCTCCACCGCATGACCTCGACGCCCGGCTATGACGCTGAAGCGACGGTGTCGCCGGACGGCAGGACGATCGTCTTTACCTCAGTGAAAGACGGAGATCTGGACCTCTATGCGATGAATCTGGACGGGACGCACGTACGGCGCCTGACGACGGAAATCGGCTATGACGGCGGCGCGTTTTTCTCGCCGGACAGCAAGCGGATCGTTTATCGGGCATCCCATCCGCAAACCCCCGCCGAGCTGGATGCGTACAAGGCGCTGCTGGCCCAGAACCTAGTCGAGCCGGGCCAACTGGACATCTTCGTGATGAATGCCGACGGCAGCGGCACGCGGCAGGTGACGACCAACGGCTCATCCAATTTCGCGCCCTATTTCCATCCCGATGGGAAACGGATCGTTTTCTCCT
>JANOEZ010000175.1:0-3383 GCA_031413335.1 Nitrospirota bacterium | reverse complement strand
TCCTGGAGCCGGCCCGACGGGCCGCTCACGGCCTGAGGAATCGGACTGGGCGTCACGCGCAATCGCTCGACCTTGTCCTTGAGCTCCAGCACAATCCGTGCGGCGGTCTTCTTTCCGATGCCGGGGACGGAGGAGAGCTTTTCCACGTCGCCGGCCAGGATGGCCGATACGAGATCAGGCACGTTCAGCGCAGAGAGCACGCTCAGCGCCAGTTTCGGCCCGATGCCGCTGATGCTGGTCAGGAGGATGAAGGAATCCTTTTCCAGCGCTGTGACAAAGCCATAGAGTTGGATCGCATCCTCGCGCAGATGCGTATGGACACTGAGCGAGGCGGATTCGTTGATCTCCGGGAGTGCGTAGAAGGTGCTGAGAGGGATGAACACTTCGTACCCGACGCCGTGCACGTCGAGTGTCACGTGAGAGGGAGCCTTGTGAGCCAGCCGACCCGTGAGCGCGGCAATCATGTCGTGTGTTTAACCCGCTGCTGCGGCAACTTTCTCCATGACCTCGTCGGAAATGTCGAAGTTCGCGTGGACCTTCTGGACGTCGTCATGCTCGTCGAGGATTTCCATCAGCTTGAGCATCTGCTCGGCGTTTTTCTCCTCGAGCCGAATCGAGTTCTGTGGAATAAACGTCACTTCGGAGAGCGCGGTGACGATTTTCGCATGAGCCATCGCTTTTTTCACGTTTTCGAAGTCGTGAGGATCGGTGATCACCTCAAATGACTTCTCGCCTGCTTTCACATCTTCGGCTCCGGCGTCCAGTGCGAGCGAAATCAATTTGTCTTCCTCGACTTTGCCCCGCTCGATCGTCAGCAGCCCCTTCTTGTGAAACTGCCAGGAGACAGCGCCGGCTTCCGCCAGGTTCGCGTTGTTCTTCGTGAGCAGATTGCGGATCTCAGCGACGGTGCGATTCCGGTTGTCCGATGTGATCTCGATCAGCAGGGCCGTTCCGCCTGGACCATATCCTTCGAGAGCGAATTCCTCGTAGTGGACGCCCGGCAACTCGCCGGTGCCGCGCTGGATCGCTTTTTTGAGCGTATCGCCCGGCATGTTCGCTTCTTTGGCCTTGGCGATGGCGAGGCGGAGGTGCGGATTGCCGATTGGATCGCCGCCTCCACGCGCCGCGATCGTCACCTCCCGGATGATCCGCGTAAAAATCTTGCCGCGCTTGGCATCTTGCGAGGATTTATGCCTTTTGATCGTCGCCCAATGGCTATGACCGCCCATGAATCGTGCTCACTTTCAGGAAAGAGGGGACCGACAGAAACGCCTCATTTTATGCGGTTGCCCAACACAGTGCAATAGGGGAGTGAATGGAGGGAAAAATGGAGAGAACAGGTCTATGCGCAAGTTCTCGCCGTGCGGACGGCGTCGATGACGCTCCACGCGGCGATCGCAAGCACGACCAGCGCACCGATGAGGAACAGGGTCAGGTCTTGTGGGAGTTGTCCGGATTGCAGCACGTCGAGCACCGTGCGTGTCATGCCTGTTCCGGCATCGGCCACAAGCATGCCGACGAGGAAGCCCGCACCCTTGCCCCACTGGCGGCAGTAGAACTGCCCCAGGCCGGGCATCACGCCGGAGAGCACGCCGGCGAGCGTCGGATTTTTCGGATGGCCGGTTTCCATCGCCTGGTCCCTCTCATCAATTCCGAATAGAAGCGTCTGTTGGAAAGAAAAAGGCCCATCCTGGCAATGGACGGGCCTTTTCAGGAGAGCGTCGAGAAACAGACGCTACATAAATTTCATGAACTTGTCTTTGGCCTCATCCATGACCTGGGCCGTGACCGTGGCCAGGCCGCGCTCCTTGGCGATCCGCTCAACCTCGCGCCGCGCCATCGGTCGGATGAAATCCGGAATGTTCTCCAGCCGCTGTTCCGCATCCGGCGCCCAGGCGATGCCGTTCGAGTCGTTCTTCGAATCGTCCATGACCTGCAGGGTGATGGTGGTGTAGCTGTGCTTGCGGGCATAGGCCTCGACGCTGCTGCGCACCATCGGCTGCACAAAGGCGGGCAGCTTTTCCAGTCGTTCCGTCGCATCCGGCGACCAGGTGAAACTGGACGCCGCGCCGGCTTTCATATCGGAGGCCGTCAGACCCATCTGTGCGACCATCGCCGAGAAGGGGCATCCCCCCGCCTTTGCCGAGGCTTCGGCGGGGTTCCCCGCCGGAGCGGATGCGGAAACGGGCTTGCCCGCCGAAGCGTGCGCGGAGGCGGGTTGGCCGGCCTGGATTTTCTCGTTCAAGTAGGCGGCCATCTGTCCGGAACCGGCCTGCGCTTCGTCCTTCAGCGTGCCGCGGGTCATTTCAAAGGGCTGCGCGGCCACTGTGCGCCCGCCGAGTTGTACCCCCAACGAGCTGACCATCTGCGTTTCGCCCGGGTTGGTCACCATCGAGAACCTGGCGCTGCAGGTGGGGCAGGTAAAGAACACGCCGAGTGAGCCTTCTGCAGGCTTTTCGACCTTCTGGAAGTTCATGTAGGTTTCGCAATTGAGGCAGACGAATTTCATAACGGCTCCTTTATATACCCCTACAGTTTCTGAGCCAAGACTTTTTTATAGTCCACGATCTGCATGATCCGTTCGGCAATGTCCTGGTAGCGTTTGATGGTCGGATACGTCGCGTCCAGCAGCGGAACTCCCTTGTCGAAGGTTCTGGCCAGGGTGCGGTCGAAGGGAATGCGGCCGAGCAACGGAACATTCAAGGCATCGCACAGCGCCTGCGTGTCGCCTTCGAACAGTTCCGATTCGACGCCGCAGGAGGGGCACCGGTATTCGCTCATATTCTCGACCATGCCCAGGACTTTGATGCCCATGTCGCGCGCGTAGGTGATCGACTTCTGCACGACATCCGAGGCCACTTCCGACGGTGTCGTCACGACGATCGCGCCGGCCAGGTCCGGAATGAATCCCGCAATCACCGGCGGCTTGTCGGCGGCGGCGCCTGGCGGTAGGTCGGCCAGCAGATAATCCAGTTCGCCCCAGATGACATCCGCCAGGAACTCGCGGATCACGTTCATTTCCATCAAGCCCAGCCAGACCGGGCTGACATCCATCGGACCTTTCCATCGGACCGGCGAGGCATCCCCCAGGAAAAAATCCATCGAGGCGACTTTCATGCCCAGCGGGCCGACCGGAGGGGTGGCGCCGGTGGGGGTCATCGTCAGCGACTGGCCGTGCATGCCCAGCATGCGCGGTACGCAGGGACCATTCAGGTCCACATCCAGCAGGCCGACTTTGTTGCCATGCGGGCCAGCGCGAGGGCGAGGTTCACGGTCGTCATGCTCTTGCCGACGCCACCCTTGCCGCTCATGACCACGAGTTTGTGTTTGACCCCGGCCATGCGGGTCTGAACCTGCTTCATCTGCTCGGTGAGCTGCTGGAC
>JANOEZ010000174.1:0-5627 GCA_031413335.1 Nitrospirota bacterium | reverse complement strand
TACATTTCAAGATTGACGTCTTTTTGGATGACGGTATGGCCGGCGGCACGAAGGACGGCGGTGAGGGTCGGCAGACTCAGATAGGGTTCAGAGGGGTACCAGTCTGGGGGGAAGATCAGCATCACCTTCATCTTCCGCCCGCTCGTGGCTTCGGATGTCCGGCGATGCAGTTGGATCAGATCGAGGCTGGCTTTCTCGCCCTTGGAATATTCAATTTTCATGAGGACTTCCGGCCATTAATCCACAATGAACGTGGTCATTCTAGAGCCCACATCAGAGCGTGGTCAAGCTCGTTCACAAAAGGGGAGATCTTACTTGGCGGGAGTGTCGAGGCCCTGCAGAAGCTCTTGATAGTACTGGGCTAGCATTGAAGAATGCTCGCTTTTCGCCATCACCAACTGGCGCTGGTCAAAGGTGTTGGCGCAATAGAGATAGGTCAGGCCCTGCGACTCGCCAAGTTCAAGATGGACCTGTCGCCCATCCGGCTCCTGCTTCGTGGTCTCCTGACGAATCCGACGATCCGGCAAACTGGTCCAGACCTGCTGAGCAGAAGTCTGGTGATTTTCGTAGAGCGGCTCATCCGGGTTCGCCTGCCGGCGTTTGAGCGCAGCCAGATCCACCGGTTCCCCGGCCTGCTCTGGCGATTCATCCCAGGCCTGCGTGCCGGTTCGGCCAAGCACATAGAGCGGACCGTCGCCGGTCACTTCTTCGATAATCGCATATTGAATCGGCAGCGGCGGCTCCAGCAACGCCAGTCCGCGCTTCGCGAAGGCTCGCTGGAACGGCACGCGTCTGGCCAGATGGCGCGTCTTTTCGCAGACGATCAGACGGCCCTCTGGGGTCATCGCCGCGCAGAGCCGATCCAACCGCGTGGCCAAACCGGTGCGCCGTTCGAAGTCGGCCTGCGCCGCCGGATCGTTCCCCCGATCGAACGTCTGCCAGCTCCGGCTCGGCAGGCCTGGGTCCCGCTCGGTCTGCAGCAGTGCCTGGGTGGCGATGATACGATCGAACGACTCCGCCGGAGCGCTTCGATCGAGATCAAGGCATTCGAAGCGCACGTTCGTGAGTCCCAGCACCACCGCCCTCTCCTGCGCGACCACAATCGAAGCCGGCGACCGGTCTACGCCCGTGAACGAGCATTGCGGGAATTGCCTGGCGTAGAACGTCGTCAACACGCCGATGCCGCAGCCGACATCCAGCGCAGAGCGGGCCGGAGCAATCCGTTCCGCCACCGCCGAGCCGACCGTGATGTAATACTCGTAGCGTTGGCTGTAGAGCACGGGCAGGATGCGGCGCGTGGCGGCATACTCGTAGAAGGCTGTTTCGTCCGCCGCGCCGGCGCCGGGGGCGCGCCGCTGCTCGGACAATCGGAGGAGCGTCGTGAGTTCGTCGGGTGTGAGCGTGGCACGCTGCCACTGGTCGTAGGCAGCATCCGTCTCGAACCGCCGCAGGCCCCACTCCGCTAAGTGGGCCGCAATAGCTGTTTTGATGTCGGGAGTCGGCAACCGGCAGGCCTTGCACTACCTAACGATACACATACACTTGCGAGACGCGCGGGACGAGCGCGATTTGCGAGGCTCGCCTTTCTCGCCAGTCTCGCGGGACATCATTTATCCCATGCCCTTTTTGAGCATGATCGCGTCTTCGTAGGTCACCGGCACCGGATGCGGATGGCGCAGCTGGCCGGTGCCGAGCACGACATACTTCTGGCAGGTCAATTCTTCCAGCCCGACCGGCCCGCGCGCATGGACGCGTCCCGTCGAGATGCCCATATGCTCGCCGAATCCGAACGCTTCCCCGTCGTGCAGGCGCGTGGAGGCGTTGATGAGCACCGCGGCCGCGTCCACCTCGCGCGCGAAGCGCATCGCATTCGCGTAATCGCGCGTCACGATCGTGCTGGTGTGGGCAGGCCCGTGGAGGGCGATGTGGGCCAGCGCCTCGTCCATGTCCACCACCATTTTCACCGCCAGCGTCTTCGACAGGAACTGCCGGTTCCAATCGTCCTCCGTCGCCGGCTCCACCGTCTTGTGGCCGGTCATGGCCTGCGATCCGATCAGCGCCAGGGTTTTGGGACAGCCGAGAATCTCAACTCTGAACTCCTCGATCAGGCGCCGGATTAACGCCGGCAGCAGCGGCCGTGCGGTGGCCTGCTGCACCAGCAGGACGTCCGCTGAGTTTGGTTCAAAGGCCTGTTGGACCTTCGCGTTGACCACGATGTTTTGCGCCAGCGGCAAATCCGCTTCCTGATCCACATAGACCGAGCCGATGCCGCCGTCGTGGCAGAGCACCGGCACCCGCACCTGATCGAGGGCCGTCTTGCGCAACCCCGGACCGCCGCGGGGGATGAACGCATCGAGCAACTGGTGCAGCCGCATCAATTCCAGGGCGCCTTCCTTCTCGGGCCGCTCGACGAAGACGGTTCCCCCGACCGGCACGCCGGCCGCTTCCGCCGTCTCGCGCAGTATCGTGACGATCGCGGTATGCGTTCTAATCCATTCAGGCGCCCCACGGAACAAGCACACGTTGCCGGATTTCAAACACAGCGCCATTGAATCGGTCATGACTTTCGGCCCCAACTCGGAGACGATGCCGATCACTCCGAGCGGCACCCGCACCCGGCTCACTTGCATGCCGTTCGGCCGCTGCCACATCCGGGTCACCTCGCCGACCGGATCGGGCAGATCGGCCACCCGGCGCAGCCCCTCGGCCATCTCCTTGATGGAGTCGGCCGTCAGCTTCAGCCGCTCGACGGCTTCGCGGATCAGCTCCCGGGTCGTCTGCGTCTCCATGAGAGATTTGCCAACCGCTTCGCTGTCCTGCTTGTTGGCTTCGAGAATCTTGTCCTGCCCCTCCTCCAGCCGGTCAGCCATGGCCCGCAGGGCCTTGTCCTTGATCGGCGCGGTCAGCAGAGCCATTGGCTTGACGACCTCGCGAGCCTTTTTCGCGAGGTTCTGCATGTACATCTTAACTGGAACTTCAACCATATAAACCCCGTGAGGAGTGACGCGTGATGAGTGACGGGTTTCGAACTGCTGCGGGACTATAGCATCGGCCTTCGCAGTGAGTCAAAAATCTATTTACGATGGACGGCTTGTTCATTCGCGCATACTTCCCTTAGAATGCCGCCATGAATTCACAAGAAGCCAAAACTCACTACAACTATCTCATGACGCTCTGCATCCGAAAGGAGGAGGCCTTCGGGCCGCTGGCCTTTACCTTCATCAAGGAGCAGGACCTCGATAAACTCGGGCTTGCTCCGGAAGAGCAGTTCAACCTGTATATGGCGACCTCCGATGCATTTGCGGCAGAACCGAAACGCTACACGCATAAACTCGAGTGCCTGCAGAAAGCCCAGCAGTTGCTCCCCCGCACCCAGTTTGCCGATCCCGGATTGACCCGCCACTTGTTTCAGGAAGTCCAAAAGACCTCGGCCGAACTGGACATCTATACCGAAGCCATGCGCCCGTCAAAGCTGTCTTCAGCGGCGACTGGGGCGGCCACTAAGCTCAGCCTCATCGTCGAAACCGATCTCCCCGACTATTTTTTGAACACCGCTCAGAAACGGGCCTCCGCCTACTATCAGAATAAATACAAGATGACGAAAGAGGCCAAGGCGGCGCAGCACTTCACGAATGCCGCGCGCAAGTTCGAGCCGGAGAACCAGGCCGTCCAAAAGGAATTCGCCGGCGCCTGCGCGCCCTTCATGAGCGTGCGCACGAGCGGTATCCACCTCATGCTGCCGTTCGATCTGAAAATCAGCCGGACGCCGGACGAGCCGTTGGAAGCCGGCCTCCGCATCTGGTACGCGACGATGGGCTACTCGTTCCCGCTGCGCTACGAAATGGGCAAGCTCTGCAGTTGGTACGACGACCGGGTGGTGGACATCGCCATGGACGATCCCAACTTATTGTTCGTGTCCGCCTCGCCGGTAAAGGAAACAGAGATGGGCACGGTGGACCGCGCGCTGCCAAACGACGTCCCGATGGACATCGGCCTGCCGCGCGCCTTTCTGGACGGCACGAACGGGCTGGGGCCGTTCATCCAGGTCGTCTGCAATGTGAAAATCTGGTTTGACGCCGAGGCGATGTCCGTCCTGATCCAGGGCGCGCCGGATCTGCACGAGTACGGATTGCAGGGCGGCGCCGGTTTGTTGACCCGCACCTACGCATCGGAGAAAATTCAGGCCTACGCGCCCTCTTCCGGCAAACCGTGGCAGCAGGGGCTCAGCTTCAACTTCGTCAACATGCACCTGCAACTGGCGCAGGGCGTCAACGCGGCGTTCGTCCCCTTCAACACGCCGATCTTTTCGATCTACCCGGTCCTCACGAGGCAGAACTTCAAGTTCGAAGACGCGCGAACCTTGGAGAATGGTTGATGGTTCATGGTTTATGGTAGGTGGTTCGTGCCGGCTGCGCTGACTCATAACTCATCATCCATTAACCATGTTCGGTTTCCATGATTGATCTCCGAAGCGACACCGTCACCAAACCCTCCGAGGCCATGCGTCAGGCTATGGCGCGCGCCGAGGTGGGCGACGACCTCTACGGCGAAGACCCGACGGTCAACCGGCTCCAGGAAATGGGCGCGGCGCTGGTCGGCAAGGCCGTCGCGTTGTTCGTCCCCTCCGGCACGATGGCGAACCAGCTCGCGCTCCGCGCGCAGACGCAGCCCGGCCAGGAAGTGATCGTCGAAAGCCGGTCGCATATGGTGCGCTACGAACAGGGTGCGGGAGGCGCGCTGGCCGGCGTGCAATTCCATTGGGTGCCCGGCGAGCACGGCATCATGACACCGGAGCAGGTCGAAGCCGCCATCCGGCCCAAAGACTCCAACACGATCCAGACCGCGCTCATCTGCGTCGAAAACACCCACAACAGCGGCGGCGGCACGATCTACCCCGTAGCCACCATCGAGCGGATCGGCGCCATCGCCCGACAGCGCGGCCTTCCCACTCACCTGGACGGCGCGCGACTCTTCAACGCCGTCGTGGCCACAGGCACTTCCGCTACGGAGTATGCGAGACACTTCACGACCGTCTCGTTCTGCCTGTCGAAAGGCCTGGGCGCGCCGGTCGGCTCGCTGATCGCCACCAACGACCGGGATATGCTGGAGAAGCTTCGCCGGTTCCGCCGGATGTACGGCGGAGGCATGCGCCAGGCTGGCGTGCTGGCGGCCGCCGGCATCTATGCCCTGGAGCACAATATCACCCGGCTCAAGGACGACCACGAGTGTGCCACGCGTCTGGCAAATCTCCTGGCCCACATTCCGTCCGTCACACTCGATCTCAAATCCGTCGAGACGAACATCGTTTTCTTCGACGTCAAATCCAGCCGCTCCCCCGCCGACCTCGTCGCCGCCCTGAAAGCCGAGGGCGTTCTGATCAACGCCGTCGGCGGCCACACCTACCGGGCCGTCACCCACCTGGACGTGTCCGCGGACGACATCGATCGCGCGGGACAAATTTTCTCGCGCATGTTCACGCAATAATGCTGCGTTGACGTTTCGCCGTCCCGCCTTTAGAATCCCTTTAACCGTGCGCAAGGACATCTGATGCTGCAAGCCGTCTCGTTCAAGCAAATCAGCCGGATTCTGGAACTGACCGACCAGCTGGGATTGAACCGGGAATGGGT
>JANOEZ010000173.1:0-1599 GCA_031413335.1 Nitrospirota bacterium | reverse complement strand
GCAGACCGCGCGGCTCGATCGCATGGTGGAGCAGGTGGCGATCGACGGACCGGCGGCCTACGCGCCCATCGACTTCCTCACCGAGTTGCGCACCGGCGTCTTTGCCGAAATTCCCAAGCCCGGCGCGAACATCGACATCTTCCGCCGCAATCTGCAGCGGACGTACCTGACGATCATGGACAACCGCCTCAACGGACCGACGGCGCCGAGCGCCGAAGTGCGGTCGTTGCTCAAGGGCGAACTGCGCGCGGTGGGCGAGATCGTGGATGGCGCCCTGCAGCGCGGCGGCACGCGAGACGAAGCCACCGCGCGGCACCTGCGCGATGTGATCGATGAGATCGCGACCATCCTCGATCCGAGGGCGATGCGGGACCGCACGCCGCCTGCCGCCGGCGCGGCCGGTGGACGTGGGGGCGGGGCGGGGCAGAAGCACTAGAGACAGGTCCGCGGGTCCGTGGGTCCGTGGGTTCGTGGAGCAAAGGGCTCATGCGAGTTGGCTTCGGCCGGCTCGCATGGGCCTTTGGTCTTTGTTCTCCTCTTTGCTCCGAGAACTTACGGACCCACGGACCCACAGACTGGCGGACCCCTAAGTCTTTCCCTCACTTCTTGAATCGCTCCAAGCTCTTGACCAAGGCCATCGTCAGTGGTATCCGATTCATGCCTGTCCTTCTAACAGAAGCGGAAAGATGCGTCAATGTTGAGGACTTGACCAACGACAACCCAGCCTTATCTTTCCCCTACCCGCTGTTTTTTAGCCGGGCGGGCTGTATAATGTGACCGTTCGCTTGTGACATCCCCTGTGACACGTAGAGGAGGCGTTCTCATGAAGTGGTTGAAAGGCATGGCGCTCTTACTGATTGCCAACGCGCTGATTTTCGTCACCCTGTCCATTTCGTTCAATCTGCTGGTCAATATCATCCTGCCCGCCTTCGACATCGACGTGCGCGGCGCGGTGGAACAGCAAGACCTCGTCTGGGCCATCGTGCTGGGCTTCGGCGGCGCGTTCATCAGTCTGGCCTTCTCCAAGCAGATGGCCCGCATGATGTTGGACTGCTCGCAGATTACCCAGCCCCGCAACCAGGCTGAGCAGGTCATCTACGGCGCCGTTCAGGAAATCGCGCAGCAGCTCCATATGACGATGCCCGAAGTGTGGGTCTATGACTCTCCCGATCCCAACGCCTTTGCGACCGGTCCCAGCAAGAACAATTCGATGGTGGCAGTCTCCACCGGCCTCCTGAGCAATCTGAACGACAAGGAAGTCCGGGCCGTGCTGGCCCACGAGATGGGCCACGTCTATAATGGCGACATGTTCACGACGACCATCCTGGCCGGCCTGATGAATACCTTTGTGTACCTGATCAGCCGGTGGGCGTATCGGAACCTGGCCGAGCGCAACGCCATGCTGGGGCTGGGCGTGTATTACTTCCTACAGATCGTCCTGTCGTTTCTCGCCATGATTCCCATCAGCTGGTTCTCACGACGCCGGGAATACGCGGCGGACGCCTTCTCCGCCAGGGTCTACGGCAAGGATGCGATGATCTCGGCCTTGCGCGCGATCGACCAGTGGGTCAACAAAGCCCAGTTCGAACATTCGACACA
>JANOEZ010000172.1:0-4033 GCA_031413335.1 Nitrospirota bacterium | reverse complement strand
GAAGAAGATGGACAAGGAGAAGATCAGCACCTCCGAGCTGGCGCGCTTCACGCACCAATCCGGCGGAGTTGGGATAGGCTGCCAGATTTCCGGATTCGGCGGCGCTCAATAACTCATTGAGGTTCAAGCCATTGGGGTGATACAACATGCCGCGACTACGAGTCACCACACCAATCACATTTGCCTGAAAATTGTGGCGAGATCTCGTCATTTCGCGTTGCGAAATGACGGATCCGCCATACCGCACTTCGTGTGAGCCGCTGGCTATTCTGGATTTATCGTAATTGATCCGCGGAGAAAAACCTCCAGAAATCCTCGGTGGGTTCGGGTATAATCCCTCCGCTTCCTTGAACAGCACTCGAAAGCATTGAAGTAGAAAAAAGACGCTGGAGGTTTTCGCAGGCGCACTATGTAAACGACGCGCCTGCCCAACAAGTTCGGTGGAGAGGTGGCCGAGTGGCCGAAGGCAACGGTTTGCTAAACC
Source organism: Nitrospirota bacterium (assembly GCA_031413335.1). Taxonomy (GTDB): domain Bacteria; phylum Nitrospirota; class Nitrospiria; order Nitrospirales; family Nitrospiraceae; genus 2-02-FULL-62-14. Next base: position 3,549 of record JANOEZ010000172.1, on the reverse strand, counting down.
GTCACAGGTCAAAAGCCTGTCGCGGGTTCAAATCCCGCCCTCTCCGCCACAATTTGCCAGGTAAATTGTGGCGAGATTTCGTCATCTCGCAACGCGAAATGACGGATCCGCCAAACCACACTTCGTGCGAACCGCCCGCCTCTCATCGCGTGACCGCGGTTGATGAGGGCGGAGAAGTCCCACAAGTGTTTTGAAGTTTGATAGTATTTCTTTCCTCATGCGCCCGTAGCTCAATGGATAGAGCACCAGACTACGGATCTGGGGGCTACAGGTTCAAGTCCTGTCGGGCGCACCATTTGGCGGATCTAGGTATATCCGATTCAGTCCTGTCGGGCGCGCCAGCCAGCAAAAACCTTGACGACAAGAGCGCCCTTGATTGACTGGACGCTCACCCTTCTCAGAGAGTATGATGTCCGCACTGAAGGAAGGTGGCCATGCACCACAAAGGTCCCGTGACATTTCCGCCCCCCATTCGCCATCCTCGATACCACGCAGCACTTGGCCTTCTTGTGACGGCCTGCTTCATGCTCCAGGTCATTGGATGCGCGCATTCGACGACTGAACAGACGCCGTCGCCCTCCAAATCCACGACAAAGGGGTCGTCTCAGCAACCCGCACGCGCAGGGCAACCCGACAGCACAAAAGCCGTTGAGAAAAAATCATCCGCAGCGGCCGATAGCACTCCAGGCAAGAAGCTGGAACAGTCTGAAAAATCAAACCCCGACACCTTCGCTCCCCCGCCTCCACTCAAACCACCCACATTCGGTGGTGCCGGCGGCTGATTGAGCACATAGCAGAAGCGTGCGCCGACAGGTTCTAACACGTTGAAATAACATAGTGCTGGACGCACACTGTTCCTGGGAGTATCATTCCTCTGTGTTGAGGAGCGAGACCAATGGGTAGACCCAGGCAACGGACGCTACATACTGCGTGGCGGTATCGCCCATCGCGTGAAGGGCTCGCTCTTCCTATCGTCGGACTCTTCCTCCTCTTTCTCGTTCCCGGCTGTGCGCAACAAGCGCAAACAGCAGCGCCAGCCAAGGTTGATCAGACAACCGAACCGATTTCAAAATCTGTCGTAAAAAAGAAGAAGCCGGAGGACGCACACCCGACCAGCGTTGCGAAAGAGTCCCACCAGCAGGCGCCTTCGGCAGGCATGTCCAAGCAGCCGGAACCGGCATCGAAACAGCCCGAACAGGACAAAGCACTGGCGGAGAAAGATCAGCTTAAAAAAGAGACCAGCGCGCGTGTGGCTTCCGACAAGAAATCGAGGAAATCGCCAAAGTCACAGGCAGAAGCGCAACCCCCAACAGACGATGTCTTCCTCTCTCCCATTCCGCTTCCATCCAAACCCGCTGCGATCGGTGGATCAGGCGGCTAATCAACCCGTCTTCGGGCCATCCGGTTTTTTGAGGATTCATGCTGTTTAAGAAACAGACATGGCACTGGCCGCATATTGTAGCGCTCATCAGTTGCGGTGTCGTCGCACTGCTAATCCCCATCGTGATCGAGTACTACGGGGACTCAAACCCGCTGGAGCAGTTCGAATTTAAGGCCGTCGACATGCGCTTTAAGAGACGACCGCATGCGGCCGTCCTTGAACCGGTCCCCTCCCCTGATGGTTCCGCGCAAACAGTTTCGAATGCGATCGTCGCCCTCGACTACGATGCCAGAGCATCCGGCGAACTGGGGCTCGGCCGCTGGCCTTGGGACCGCCGAGTCCATGCCCAGGTGTTCGACATGCTGAAACAAGCCGGCGCGCGGTCGGTCCTCGTCGATATTGTCTTTGATTATCCCGTCAAGGATCCGGCTGAAGACAAGGCCATGATTGAGGCCACCCGCCGCGCCGGCAACGTCATCCTTCCTGTTCTCTTCCAAGATTCTAAAAGATCAGGCACAGACGAGTTTTTTACGAAGGCGCCGCGTCACCTGATGCACGCCGAGGTGGAAGGAACTGGCGAGATCCCCGGCCTCAAGGATTTGGTTCTCCCCATGCCAGGACTGATCGACGCCGCAGCCGGGCTGGGACATATCCAGAGCACAACCGTCGGCGGAGCCATGCGGCGGACCCCGCTCCTCTATGCCACGAAAGGTGGATTCGTGCCTTCGATCGCGTTGGTTGCAGCCTTTCGCGACCTCGAAGTCGATCCCACTTCGATCCGAGTCGAACGCGGCAAGGCGATTCACTTCAAACCAAGACTCTCGGATGAAGTCTCGATTCCGATCAATAAAAATGGACGCGCGTGGATCAATTATGCGGGAAAATGGAGCGAGCGATTTGTCCATTACCCCTATAGCTGGGTCATCACCCAAATGAAATCGCCGGCACACCGAACGCGCGTCCTAAGCCTCTTCAAAGACAAACACGTCTTACTTTCGAATCTGACCACCACCTCAGGGAGCGACTTCATCGCCACACCGTTCGACGAAGAGTTTCCCGCCAGTGAGGCGTATTTGCACATCCTCAATATGATCCTGACCAAGCAATTCCTGCGCAATGCCACCACAGGCGAGATTGTCATGTGCTATGGCCTTCCGGTCGCGCTCGTGACCGCTTCCGCGCTGGCCGGAGGGCCCACGATTATCATTCCTACATTTTTTGTCGTGGCTGGCATGTATATCTTTATCATTCAGCACATGTTCAACGCCCAGTCGGCCGTCCTGCCCGCGGTTGGGCCATTGATGTCGCTCGTGCTGGGGATGGTCTTCCTGCTGCTCACGCGCTTCTTTATCGTGGACCGCGAGCGTGTTCGGTTCCAATCGGTGCTGGGCACCTGTCTGCCTCCCCACACACTTAAAATCATCAAAGACAGCCCGGGATTGGTGGCGACCCTGCTGGCCGGTCACAGCCGCGAACTGGTGATTTTATTCGCGGACATCAAGGGATTCTCGGTCTTTTGCAAGAAGGCCGACGCGCTCCAGATTCAGCGCGTCCTGCGCGATTACCTCACGGCCATGACCGCCATCATCCTGGAGCACGGCGGGACGCTCGATAAATACATGGGAGACGGCATCATGGCCTTCTTCGGCGACGCCGAGCCGGAGGGAAGCGGTGAAGCGGCAGAGGAGGACCGCGTCGAACGCAATGCCGCCAGTGCCGTACGCGCCGCCCTCGCCATGCAGAGAAAAATGGCCGAGTTGAACGCCAGTTGGATGAGTCTGGGACAGGAACCGCATTTGATTCGCATCGGCATCAACACAGGCGTGGTCACGGTGGGGAATCTGGGGACCGAATACCTGATGGACTATACCGTGATCGGCCCTGAGGTCAACAAAGCGCAGCGGCTGGAAAGCGTCGCGGAACCTGGGGGGATTCTCCTGGCCCGCCGTACCTACGCGCTCGCCCGCAAGCAGGGCGTCCTTCCTGAGGATCTTCCCCCGAAAGTCGTCACCCTGAAGGGCATCGGCGAAGAACCTGACGCCTATCCCGTCCCCCCTGAAATTGTCGCCCAGTTGACGATGGCCCAGTCGGACTCTTCGACATAACGCGCCCTGGAAGGCGCACCCCGACCATCACGAATACGGCCTCTCCAGGCGTTTCAGCGCGCG
>JANOEZ010000171.1:0-7611 GCA_031413335.1 Nitrospirota bacterium | reverse complement strand
CGCGATCCATCCCGGCTATGGGTTTCTCGCCGAGAACGCGCACTTTGCCGAGGTCTGCGAATCGATCGGCGTCCGGTTCATCGGCCCCACGTCGGACCATATCGCCATGCTGGGCGACAAAGCCAAGGCACGGGAAATCATGGGTCGCAAAAATATTCCCCTCATGCCCGGAACGGGCGAGCTGAAAAGCGAGCAGGAGGCCCTGGAAGCGGCGCGCAAGATCGGGTTCCCGGTCATCTTCAAAGCCTCGGCCGGAGGCGGCGGGCGCGGCATGCGCGTGGTGAACAGGGAAGAGGATCTCGCCCGAGCGTTCCAAACCGCCCAGGCGGAAGCCAAGGCCAATTTTGGCAACGATGCCGTCTATCTGGAGAAGTTTTTCATCGAACCGCGTCATATCGAGGTGCAGATCCTGGCTGACGAGAAGGGCCGCACGGTATATCTGGGCGAGCGGGACTGCTCGATCCAGCGCCGGTACCAGAAACTGCTGGAAGAATCGCCCTCTCCTGCCATCGACGATCGGTTGCGGCGGGAAATGGGAAACGTGGCCGTCGAAGCCGTCCGATCCGTGCATTACCGAAATGCCGGCACGGTGGAGTTTCTGTTAGACAAAGACCACAACTTCTTCTTCATGGAAGTCAACTCGCGGATCCAGGTCGAACATCCCGTCACGGAAATGGTCACCGGTATCGACCTCATTAAAGAGCAGATCCGGATTGCCGCAGGGCAGTCGCTGACCTACCGCCAGCAGGACATCAAGCTGAACGGGCATAGCATCGAATGCCGCATCAACGCCGAGTGCCCGGATAAATTCACCCCGTGCCCTGGCACCGTGACGCGCTTTCATCAGCCCGGCGGTTTGGGCATTCGCGTGGACTCGGCGATCGAAAGCGGCAGCGTCGTGGTCCCGCACTACGACTCGCTGATCGCCAAACTGATCTCTCATGGACAAAACCGGGACGAAGCGATCGCACGGATGCGGCGTGCGTTGGACGAGTTCGTCATCGAGGGCATCAAGACGACCATTCCGCTTCACAAGCGGATCATGAATGATCCTGACTTTCAAAAAGGGCGCGTCTCCACCGGTTTTCTGGAACGATTCGCTGTCAACCCCTCGGCCTGACCCCGTGCCGTCCTCTCCGACATCCCCATCTTCGCTCAACGGCCTCTATGTCATCCTCGATCCGGAGGCCGCGCGAGAACGCGCACTGCTCGATATCCTGCGCCAGGCCGCCGAGGGCGGGGCACGGCTTTTTCAGTATCGGGACAAGATCTCCTCCATGTCGGCAGCCTGCCGCCAGGCTGTCCCGTTGCGTCAAGCGGCGAAAGATATGGGGGCGACGTTCCTGATCAACGACCGCTGCGATTTGGCGCTGGCGGTGGACGCCGACGGGGTGCATCTCGGCCAGCAAGACCTGCCGATCCAGATGGCCCGTGCTATTCTGGGGCCGGGGAAGCTGATCGGCATCTCAACCCACACCGACGCGCAGGTGTCTGCTGCAACCCAGGCAGGTGCGGACTATCTCGGCTTTGGGCCCATCTTTCCGCCAGGCTCCAAACGTGATCACGATCCGGTCGTTGGGATAGACTGGTTGCGGAGGAACCGGAGGCTCACCTCGTTGCACGTGTTTGCCATCGGCGGGATCGCTCACGAACACGTTCCATCGATCAACGAGGCCGGCGCGAACGGGGTGGCCGTCATTTCCGCGATCGCGCGCGCGGCCGACGTGCCGGCAACGACGCGTGCGTTCGTCTCGCAGTTCCCATCACGCAATCCGCCAGTTCGTTGATCATCGCACTACCGGCCATCGCCGCGAGCCCCTCTTCCCAGGACTGTTGCATGAGCGGCTCATAGGAAAGCGGGCCGACCACCGGCACCCCGCTGCGCTCCCGTAGCAGCGCGACCGTAGACGACTCTTGCATGCCGTCCACGGTCGTCGATACGGTAGCCTTGGTCCGATTCAGAATAATGCCGGCAATGGCAATCCGGTGCCGGGCCAGTGCCTCAACCGTAAGAAGCACGTGATTGACGCTGCCGATGGTCGTACGGCCGACAACGATCACCGGCAGGCCGAGCTGCCGGATCAGATCCCGCATATCTGTTCGCTCTGAAATCGGCACCCTGACCCCTCCGGCGCCCTCAACCAGCATATACGCATGCCGCGCCGCCAATGCGCGGAAAGCGGAAACGATGTTATCCATGCGGATGGTGGTGCCGGCTCGCCGCGCGGCATCGAGCGGAGCAAGGGGATCGGGGAAGCGATAGGGGCTCATGGCTTCCACGGGATCGGTCATGCCTGCCGCAGCATAGAGGCGGGCTGCGTCGGATCCGGCTGCACCCTCAGCCCCATAGCCGGTTTCAACAGGTTTCATCACGCCCACGGCCACGCCTCGCCGTTTCAAACAGAGGGCGAGCGCAGCCGTCACGAGCGTTTTCCCCACGCCAGTGTCGGTACCCGTAATGAATACGCCAAGGCGTGACGCGTGACGCGTGACGCGTGACGGGCGAGCGGGTGTATTCTTCCTACGTGCTGCGTTCATCATTCCTCGTTCATCGTTTCACAGAATTCGGTTATCGAGATTCCAAACCTGCCCGGAACTGTCCGGCAACAGAGCCAACTGGTAAACGATCTGCGCGACCTCCTTGAGCGAAGCCGTGCGGCCGAGAACATGGCCGGCAGGGGCCTCACCTGGAAACGCCGAACCAGCCAGCTTAGTTTTTTGCCAGCCGGGGAGAACCATGTTCACCCGAATATTATGCCTGCCCCATTCCGTTGCCGCTGTTTTGACCAGCCCCACTAAACCGGCTTTGGACGCAGCATAGGCGGCCTGGCCGGCAACTCCTTGCACACCGGCCAGTGAACCCACGACGATCACCACACCGTCGCGTTGTTTGACCATGACCGGGCCGGCTGCCTGCAGACAATAAAATGTGCCTGTCAAATTGGTATCTACGACGGCGGTCCATGTTTCCACTTCTACGCGCATTACCAACTCGCTGGAGGCCACGCCGGCATTGCAGATCAGCGCATCGAGCCGTCCCCACCGGTCCACAAACTGATTGACCATTTCACGCGCCTGCTTGCAGTCTCGAATGTCGGCTTTGATGAGAAGCGCCGTCCCGCCGAGCCGGCGGACCATCGCGGCCGTGCGTGCTGCGGCCTGCGCGCGCGTGCGATAGTGCACGCCGACTCTCCACCCGGCCCTTCCAAATGCCAGACACAGGGCGCGGCCGATCCCACCGGATCCTCCCGTAACCAGAACTGTCGGGGAAATCTTGGCATCACGAGGTGACGCACCGCGTCGCTGCGGAGAGAAGTTCGGCATACGTGGACGGCATTATCCCAGTCGGTTCAACGGATGGCAAGGCACTGGAAAGGAGGCGGTGTTGCGAGCCCATCAGCCTCTATGGTACGGTTCGCCTCCACGCACAGCACACACACCATGTATCGTCAACTGTACAGACATCAGAGACTTGCCTTCGCTTTGGTTGCCGCTGGCCTCTTCGCTGCGCCGGCCGACGAAACGCGTGCCCAGCCGGGAACGCGCACGGACGTGATTGAAGACGCGCACCTGTATTTTCCAGACGCAGTCGGCAGCCGATGGCGTTACCGGGGGCACATCGAGGAATTACCGCTTCAAAAAATTGCCGAGTCCAAGGGCTACGTCAACGTCTCCACGGTGACAGGCACCCAGACGGTCAAAGGCGTCGCCGTCACGATCTTTCACGATACCAACCCGGGCAATCACGGCCCGACCGACAGTTATTACCGGCGGGACGCCGTCGGCGTCGTCTATTACGGATCGTCACCCGGCACACCCGTCGAACGGCAGGTGATTCCGTATCAGATCGTCAGGTTTCCGATTGCGATTCCCTCGTCTTTCCAGCAATTCGATCGGAAGGGCATCGACTTCGGCACCGATGTGGACGGAGACGGCACGCAGGAAAAAGTCGATGTTGACGCATCTGTGACGGTAACCGGAAGGGAGTCCATCACCGTGCCAGCGGGCTCGTACAAGAATGCCATCCGCATGGAAGCCCGCATGTCGCTGCGCATCCACCTGTCGAAATCGAAACGCTCAGTGGTCAGCACGGATCTGCTCACGGCCTGGTTTGCCAGGGGAGTCGGACTGGTGAAATACACCGAACATCAGGAAATGCCGCCCGCCGCCACGGATAAGGGATGGATTACCGAGATTACTGAAGAATTGGAAGACGCAGAGGTCAAAACCGCGCCATCTTCCACTCAGGCGCCAGTCAGACCCTAGCGCCCTCAGACCTCTCTCAAGACTCTAACGCTTTATAATCCTTGTCAAATCGCTCCGTGCCTGTTATGATGCAGCCAATCGTTTCAACGTTCATGTGAGGGCCGGTCCGGGAGGGACTTGTGCAGGCTGTATCGCGTCCGCGTGATTACCAAACCATGACCATCTTTTCGATCGTGAGCCTTGGGGCCATGATCGGGGTGCCGGCCTATGCCTACTATTACGATTTCACCGCCTTCGATTGGACGATGTTCGTCGTCCTCTACATGGTGACGGGACTCGGTATTACCGTCGGCTACCATCGTATGATCTCCCACCGCAGCTTCGACGCTCCTGGCTGGGTGCGAGCCTGCTTTATGATTGCCGGCGGATGGGCTCTACAGAACTCAGCCTTGAAATGGTGCGGCGACCACATCCGCCACCATGCGGTCTGCGATGAGAATGACGATCCCTACAATGCCCTGCGGGGATTCTGGTACAGCCACTGCGGCTGGCTGTTCGAGAAATCAGACCCGGAGGCGAACGCCAAATACGACGGGAAGCTGCGCAAGGATCCGATCATCATGTGGCAGCACCGCTACTATCTTCCGATCATTGTGTCCGGCCTGGCGCTGCCGTTTGCCGCCGGTGTGGCCGTCAATGGCAGCTGGATGGGCGGTCTGAGTTGCTTCCTGCTCGCCGGCGTCTGCCGGATCTTCCTGGTGCTGAACTCGACCTTCTGCATCAACTCCATCTGCCATATCTGGGGCGAACAGCCCTACGGCACGAAGGACAGCAGCCGGGACAGTTGGTGGGTCTCGCTGGTCACGTTCGGCGAGGGCTATCACAACTATCACCACATGTATCTGCGCGACTACCGCAACGGACCCCAGTGGTATAACTTCGATCCCTCGAAGTGGCTGGTCTTTTCTCTCTCCAAGATCGGGCTGGCCTTTAATCTTCAGCGCCGGTCGAGTTGAGCTGACGCCCGCCTGGTTTTTCCCCCTCGGCTCCAGGCCCACGGGCCACTTGTCACTGGTCAACGTCATCGTTTAGAGTGTGTCTACACGCGTCCGGTTTTAAACGGCGCCATGAGGTCTGTCTATGGCAGAACATCCACCGGGCCATGCGCACGGCCACTCCGAACAGCCCAAACCCAATCTGCTGCCCGATGTGAAGCACATCGTCGCCATCAGCAGCGGCAAGGGCGGCGTCGGTAAATCCACCGTCGCCACAAACCTGGCCGTTGCACTGGCAGCCTCCGGCGCCAAGGTCGGCCTGATCGACGCCGACATCTACGGCCCCAACATCCCCATGATGTTAGGCGTCCGCAAGCCGCCGGAGCAGCGGGACGGCAAACTCCTCCCGGCTGAGAGCTATGGCATCAAACTCATCTCCATGGGCTTTTTCGTGCCGGAGGAAAAAGCGATCGTCTGGCGCGGGCCGATGGTGCATACCGCCATTCAGCAGTTCTTCCGCGACGTCATCTGGGGCGAGCTGGACTATCTCCTCATCGATCTGCCGCCCGGCACCGGGGACGCGCAATTGAGCATCTCCCAGCTGGTGACGCTCGCCGGTGTCATCACCGTCACCACGCCTCAGGAAGTCGCGCTGCACGACGTGCGCAAGGGCATGATGATGTTCAAGGGAGTCAACGTGCCGCTGCTCGGCATTATCGAAAACATGAGTTATTACATCTGCGGCCACTGCGGAGATCGCGCTGAAATCTTCTCCCATGGAGGCGGGCAACGGGCAGCTGAAAAGCTCGACGTGCCGTTCCTTGGCGCCATTCCGATTGATCTGGCTATTCGGGCCGGAGGCGACGAAGGGATGCCGATCGTGGCTGCCAATCCAGACTCGCCGCAAGCCAAGACGTTCAGGGATATCGCAGCGAAGATTGCCGACGCACTGAACAAGCAGGCATCCGGCGGTGGAATCGGCAGTCTCCTCAAGAAAATCATGCGGCCGGCGTCGAATACCTAATCTTCCATCAAAACCTTCTCATGGTGGAATTCCTACGAATCGCAGGCACCACAGACATCAAGCCCGGTAGCGGTGCGACGGTCGAAGCAGGAGGAAAGTCACTCGCAGTCTTCAATGTCGGGGGCGCGTACCATGCCATCGACAATGACTGTGTCCATCGTGGCGGCCCGCTCGGAGAGGGCGATCTGGACGGGACCGTGGTCATGTGCCCCTGGCACAACTGGACCTACGACGTGACCACAGGCCGGTGCATCAACAACCCGTCGGCCTGTGTAAAATCCTACCCGGTGACGATCGATGGCACGGACATCAAGATCCAGCTCTGACTTCGCCGGCAACCACGCCTTGACACGCTGAGAGGGAATATCAAATGGCCTCACAACCCAGTACCAGGAACCACATCGAAACGACCGAATTGCTGGTCCGGCTGTATGTGTTTCTCAATCAGTATCTCGATCGTTGCGTCAACGAGGCGGCGCATCAGTCCTACCCGGAATCAGAACTCAAAAAGCACCTGGCAGAAACCAGAGCCAGACTCTCCGAGATCCTGGCCATCAACTCCGTCGTCAAGAACAAGGTCGAGCAGGAATGCGACCGCGTGCTGGCCTTGGGCGCTGGGTGCCTGAAGGGCGGCGGGAAAACAACCGACGTCGAACTCCTGAAGGCCGAGCAGGCGATCCTGCGACACAAGACGATTGCCTTGAGCGATCTCCTGGCCGTCTTCCGCGCCGTCTGACATTTGCCCACCGATGGCCCGAGCGATCATCGAAAAATACCAGCTCGCAGGGCTGGATGAGCAGGAACGAGGGTTCAACCGGGTGGTGGAATTGGAACGGGGCCGACCGGAACTCGTTGTAGACCAGGTAGACCGAGCTGATGTCGGGCCCGAGGAATTCCTTGATCGCGGTGGTGGCAATCGCCTGCGCGTGCGACCACTGCACGTTCTGGAACAGGCCGACTTCCTCGTACAGCACGTCGAAGCCGCGGCGCATGAAGAAGTCGCGGCCCTTGCGGCCGACCAGCGCCATGGCCACGTCGCGGCCGTCCGGGGATTTCGGCTGGTCGATCGAGAACTGCAGCGCCGCCTTGGCGACGTTGGTGTTGAAGCTGCCGCACAGGCCGCGGTCGGCGGTGATCACGATCAGCAGCGTGCGCGCCGCCAGCGGATCGTCGTTGAGCAGCGGATGCGTCGTGTTCTCGGTGCGCGTCGCCAGGTTGTTGAACACCCGGAGCATCTCCTGCGCGTAGGGACGGCTGCGGAGAATGCGCTCCTGCGCGCGGCGCAGCTTGGACGAGGAGACCATCTTCATGGCCTTCGTGATCTGCTGCGTCGACTTGACACATGAGTATGGTGCGTGGGTTGATACCGACGACTTGAATACCGGG
>JANOEZ010000170.1:0-1772 GCA_031413335.1 Nitrospirota bacterium | reverse complement strand
TTGGCGCCCTGCGCTAAAAAGCCTGCGGCAATCATGCGACCGATGCCGCGCGAGCCGCCGGTGACGAGGGCGGTGCGGCTTAAACCTTAGCCTCAGCCTTCTTTAGAGGCCTGCTTCCTTGGCCAGGATCTTCGCCTTGTCGGTCTTTTCCCAGGTGAAGCCCGGCTCGTTGCGGCCGAAGTGCCCGTAGGCCGCGGTCGCCCGGTAGATGGGCCGGCGCAGCTTGAGGTGGTCGATGATGCCGCGCGGGGTCATGGGGAAGTGTTTGCGCACGAGCTTGTCGATCAGTTCAACCTCGACGTTTTCGGTATCCTTCGTGTGGATCAGGATGGAGACCGGGTCGGCAACGCCGATCGCGTAGGCCAGCTGGATCTCGCACTTGTCGGCCAATCCTGCCGCGACGATGTTCTTGGCGATGTAGCGGGCCATGTAGGAGGCCGAGCGGTCCACCTTGCTGGGGTCCTTCCCTGAAAACGCCCCGCCGCCGTGGCTGCCCACGCCGCCGTAGGTGTCCACGATGATCTTGCGGCCGGTGAGGCCCGTGTCGCCCATCGGCCCGCCGACGACGAACCGGCCGGTCGGATTGATGTGGTACTTCACGCTGGTCGGATCGTAGATGCCCTTGGGCATGACCGGCTTGATGACTTTCTCGATGATGTCCTTCTCGATCTGCTTGTTGGTGACGCTGTCCATGTGCTGGGTGGAGACGACGATGGTGTCCACGCGGGCCGGCCTGCCGTCGCGGTATTCGATGGTGACTTGCGACTTGCCGTCCGGCAGAACCCAGGGGAGGATCTTCTTCTTCCGGACTTCCGCCAGCCGCCGCGTCAGCCGATGCGCCAGCACGATGGGCATGGGCATGAGCTCGTCGGTCTCGTTCGTGGCGTAGCCGAACATGAGGCCCTGGTCGCCGGCGCCGCCCGAATCCACGCCCTGGGCGATGTCCGATGACTGGTTATGAATCGCGGTCAGGATCGAGCAGGTATGGTAGTCGAAGCCCCAGCGCGCGTCCGTATAGCCCACGTCCTTGATGATGCTGCGGACCAGATCGGGAATTTCAACATAAGCCTTGGTGGAAATCTCCCCGGCGACGAAGGCGATGCCGGTGGTCAGGACGGTCTCGCAGGCGACCCGGCTGAATTTATCCTGGCTGATCATGGCGTCCAGGATGCCGTCGGAAATCTGATCGGCGATCTTGTCCGGATGTCCTTCTGTGACCGATTCGGACGTGAACAGGAAATTTTTGTGGCCCATGGAGTCTCCTTGGATACCGTGCGATCAGTTGAACGTGCTGTCCTGCGGCGGGAATGCGGTGCCAACTGGAAGCAGCTTGTGAGCGACATTTTCGCCGCTAAGTGCTGATTTGTCAATGAGAAATCCTGTCTTTTCGACGGTAAAATGGCCGGTGGCGCTGGCTTGACAGTGTTTCGAGGCGGCGTGTAGGATGCCGCTATCTTTTGACGGGCTTTCCACGGGCTTTCAAGGGTTTGGACTGTTTTTGAGCCTGCCGCGGGTGCCTGCCGTTTCACAACCAAGCATGCGTGAGCCTGAGCGTTGCCAGCGACTGAGAAGGGCAGTATCTGAATGAGCGGTCAATCCGAAGCCGTGAACGGACCCTCGGTCCCACAGACGGCCCCCCCATCGGTTCCACGGGCGGCTCCCGGCCCTGGGATCGGCTGGAACGAGGTCAAGGCCGAGCTGATCGTGTTTTTTTCCTCGATCAAGCTGGCGATGTCCCTCTTTCTGATCATCGCGGTGGTCGCCACGATCGG
>JANOEZ010000169.1:0-1403 GCA_031413335.1 Nitrospirota bacterium | reverse complement strand
ATTCGATATTTTCAGTCCCTTTAGATTCCAATTTCACCCCAGCGCTCAAGCAAAATCCCTCTAGTCCTGAAAAAGTTTTTTGAATTATTTTTTGTGCCGAACCCCAATCGCATGAAAGTATTCCCAATACCGGCGATGACTTGCTGGTGCATGAGGAGGGGCTTGAGGCGCCCTCGCCGCCCGCGCACAAGCGCGTGAAAGTCGTTCCACGAGACGGTCAGAGGATTGCAACCGAAGCGACGCGCTACGAACTGCTCAAGACCCGGACGGTCCAGCAGATACAGGCGCCCGAAGCGGCGCGGATTCCAATAGCGGAGATCGGAGGCCTGCCCTCCGTCCAGCGTGAGGATGAGATGCGTGTGTTTCTGATAGCGCGGCGCCAGCGGGCCGAACAGCAGCAGCCCCGTCATGCCCAATTCGGCAAGGAGATAGCGCGTGTCGCCGCCACGCTCGCAGGCCAGAGCCACGCATTTTCCATGTCGCTCGACGCCGACAATGCGCGCGCCGCGATACCACGGCAGCGCGGACAGTCCCTGCCGAACCATATCCTCGCGGCCCAGCCAACTCTCTTTAATGGTGGCGCCGAGGATGCGTCCCCGCAGTTGCCGGGCGACGACTTCCGCTTCGGGCAGCTCAGGCACGAGGAGATTGTTCCTTGTGGTCGGCTCGCATCTGCAGAACAGACTGAATCGTGGCGTCCAGGTTGGGCAGTGGCGTCGCGCCAGGCCGCCGTGATTTGAGCATCTCGACTGCTTCGTTGTAGCCCATCCCCTGCACGCAGCAGAGATAGGCAATCACCATCGAGACGGAGCGGCCCATGCCGGCGCGACAGCAGACCATGATCTTCTTCTTCGGCGCATGTTGCTCCAGCCACGCCACCGCCTCATAGACCTGCTGCGGGCTGGCCTGTCCGAATTCCACCAGCGGAATCTTGTTGAACAGGATACCGTCCGGCGGCGGGAACTCATGCTCGGCGGCGACAAACAGCACGCCTTCGATAAACGAAGGCGGATTCTTCGCATCCTCGACGTTTCCAACAAGCAATGACTCTGACACGTGGTGCATGGGGCCGTATTATAGCGAGGTCCGGATTGCCCGCGCGACTGATTTTACCCGCCCCGACAGAACCGGCTCCTGACTGAATACGAAGCGGGTATCCGCCGAAGCCTCTGCACGGTTGAGCGAAGGCGGCTGCGCCGGTTGCGGATTATAAGAAGGGACCGCTATACTGCCGCAGGAGTCATGATATGGCCGGTCCGGTGTTGGAACAGATTGAATCACGGTTGAGCGGCGTTCGCTGCGCGATCTGCAAGACCAGCGCCTTCATGGTCGACCGCCGGACGCTGCAACCGGACGGCGAATGCAAGGCGGTGTGCAAGCAGTGCCGCTACTCCTTCCCGATC
>JANOEZ010000168.1:0-4365 GCA_031413335.1 Nitrospirota bacterium | reverse complement strand
GCTCGATGGTCCGCTGGACCAGGTCGTCCACCAACTGTTCGAACTTGGCGCGGGTCAGCTTGATGACCATGTGTTTCGGCCCGCTCTGGTCGGCCGTGATGAAGGGGAGGTTGATTTCGCTGTCCTGCGAGGACGACAATTCGATTTTCGCGCGCTCCGCCGCTTCCTTGAGCCGCTGCAGCGCCATCCGGTCTTTGCGCAGGTCGATGCCCTGGTCCTTTTTGAACTCGTCCACCAGCCAGTCCATGACGCGCTGATCGAAGTCGTCGCCGCCCAGGAACGTGTCGCCGTTGGTGGACTTGACCTCGAAGACCCCTTCGCCGATTTCCAGGACCGAAATGTCGAAGGTGCCGCCGCCCAGGTCGTACACCGCGATCCGCTCGTCCTTCTTTTTATCGAGCCCATAGGCCAGCGAGGCCGCCGTCGGCTCGTTGATGATGCGCAACACATTCAGCCCGGCGATCTGGCCGGCATCCTTGGTGGCCTGCCGCTGGCTGTCGTCGAAGTAGGCCGGGACGGTGATGACCGCCTCGGTGACTTTTTCGCCGAGAAAGTCCTCCGCCGTCTGCCGCATCTTCTGGAGGATCATCGCGGACACTTCCGGAGGGCTGTAGGACTTGCCGCGAATCTCCACGTGGGCATCCCCGTTGGCGCCCCTGGTCACCTTGTAGGGGAGGCGCTTCATGGCGTCCTGCACCTGACGGCTGTCGAACTTCCGGCCCATCAGCCGCTTGACGGAAAAGATCGTATTCTCAGGATTGGTAATTGCCTGGCGTTTGGCGATCTGTCCCACCAGCCGTTCGTTCTTGTCCGTAATGCCGACCACCGACGGCGTCGTGCGGCTGCCTTCCGCGTTGGCGATGACGACGGGGTCGCCGCCGCTCATGATGGCGACGCACGAGTTGGTCGTGCCAAGATCAATGCCGATCACTTTTCCCATGTGCTGCTCCTTCCTTACTCGTCTGATTCAAGAGGCCGATCATTCACGATTTCGTTGAGTCGCTGTCTGTGCCTGCGGCCACGACGACCATGGCGGCCCGCAGGATGCGGTCGTGCAGTTGATACCCTTTTTGATATTCCTCGATGACGCTGTTCTCCGCTGCCGTCTTCGACTCCTGCTGCGCCACCGCCTGGTGGCGGGTCGGATCGAAGGGGACTCCCAAGCTGACGATCGGCCTGACGCCGAATCTCGCCAGAGTTTCCGTAAATTGTTTCGACGTCAGTTCGATTCCCTGGATTAGCCCGTCGGTGGTGCGGCCCTCCTGCACGCATTTCAGGGCGCGCTCCAAATTATCCACGATGGGGAGCAATTCCTTCAGCAGGCTTTCATTGGCGAACTGCGAGTACTCCTGCTTCTGTTTCTGCGCCAGGCGTTTGAAGTTTTCGAACTCGGCTGCCAGCCGGAGGTACTTGTCCTGGAACGTTTTTGCTTCCTCAGTTTTGGAAGCCAGAGCCTGTTCCAGATCAATTCCAACCGCCGACTGTTCAGCCTTGGATTTCCCATTCTCCGTATCTTCCAAGTCATTGAAAGAATTGGAGTTTTCTTGACTTTGGCTCACCATGGCTCCTTTGTAGAGGGTAGATAGTCATGAGGCGCCTAAAGTCAACCAGTTACGTGGTGTTTCTTTTTGAGGGCGAGCGGAAAGAGAGCGGTGGAGAGGGGCTTGCCGGGATAACGCTTATTCCTCGCCGCGGGTCTTGCGATAGATCAGTTCCAGCCCTTCGAGCGTCAGGAACGGCCGGACTTCCTGAATCGTGCGGGATTCGGGGGCAATCAGGGAGGCGAGTCCGCCGGTGGCGATCACAGTGGCCTGCTGCCCCAGCTCGATTTGCATGCGGGACACGAGTTCGTCCACGAGTCCGGCATAACCGAAGATCAACCCGGACTGTATGCTGCCGGCCGTGTCCTTGCCGATCACGGTTTTCGGTCTGGTCAGATCCACCTTGGGAAGTTTTGCCGTGCGGGTGAACAGCGCTTCGCTCGCGATGCCGAGGCCTGGCGCGATGGCGCCGCCCAGGTAGTCGCCGTGCTGGTTGATGGCGCAGAACGTCGTCGCGGTCCCGAAGTCCACGATGATCAGGCAGGTCTTGTAGCGGGCGTAGGCAGCCGCGGCGTTGACCAGCCGGTCGCTTCCAATCTCACCCGGATTCGGGTAGGCGATCTGGAGGCCCATCTCGAGGTCGGATGAGACGATCAATGGCGTGCGTTTGAAATAGGTTTCCACCATCTCATCGAAGACGCCCGTGAGCGACGGCACGACACTGGAGACGATGGCGTCGGAAATCTGTTCCGTGCCGATGCCGGCCTGTTCGAGGATATTGACGAGCAGAATGCCGTACTCGTCGGCGGTTTTGGAGGCGTCAGTGGCCAGTCGCCAATGGCCCCTGAGGGTCCGTCCCTCGTAGATGCCCCAGACGACGGTGGTGTTGCCGATATCAATGGCGAGCAGCATGGAACCCCCGTGACCCGTGATCCGTTATACGTAATGGGTGGGAAGAGTCGGTGGAAATGTTCTCCCTAACCGATCACGCATCACGTCCTTTCACCGCAGATGCACGACGTCGCCGGTCCGAATGTCGGTGGTGGTGCGATCGTCGCGGATGATACGAAGCGACCCGTCCGTCTGAATGGAGTCGGCCATGCCGTCCATGTGCGCTTCGTGCGCCAGCTCGATCCGCACCCGTCGGCCGATTGTCGAGCAGCGTAGCATATATTCTTTGAGAATGTCGCCGTGGTTGCCGGCGAGAAACGACTCGCACCGGGTTTCTAATTCCACGAGCAGGGCGGCCAGCAGCGCGGTCCGGTCGCAGGGGTGCTGGGTTTCGATCGCCAGCGAGGTGGCGATTTCGCGCAGCTCCTCCGGGAATTCATCGCGACGGACATTCACATTCAAGCCGATTCCAACGGTGACGGTCGCGTGCGCGGTCCCGACGCCGCTGCTTTCACAGAGGATGCCGCCGAGCTTTCGGTTTCCGCTCAGGATATCGTTCGGCCATTTGACGGACGGTTTCAGGCTGGTGGTCACCTGCACGGCCCGGCTGGCGGCCAGGGCGGCGATCAGGGGAATCCATGACAGCCAGAGCGGCTGCTGCTCGCGCGCCGGCATCGTACGCAGCAGAACCGAACAATAGAGATTCTTTCCGGACGGGGAGTGCCAGTGGCGGCCCAGCCGTCCGCGGCCCGCCGTCTGGGACTCCGCCACGACGACGGTGCCGTGGGGAGCGTTGCCCTGGGCCAGCGTGGCCGCGTGGGTATTGGTTGAGGCGACTTCCTCCAGGACGTGGAGCGTGCGTCCGAATGTGGTGGTGGAGAGGGCGCGCTGGATGCTCTGCGCGTTGAGAGGCTGGAAAGCAGCCGGTGTCGTCATTGTTGTCTGCGGCCCGTGCGCCGCTGGATCGGCACGATATCCATGCTCAAGTCGGCGGCCGGTGCGGAATGGGTCAGGGCGCCGATCGAAATTCGGTCCGGTCCTGCCGTGGCGATCTTCCGAACATTCGCCAGGGTCACGCCGCCGGACACTTCAATGGCCGCACGATGCGTGATCAGTTTGATGGCCCGTTTAATGGCCGGCACGGTCATGTTGTCCAAAAGAATGATATCGGCCTTACCGTCGAGCGCCGCGCGGACTTCGCCGAGTGTTGTGGCCTCGACTTCGATCTTGAGTCCACGTGGAGCCCGCTTTCTGGCGAGACGGCAGGCGGCCGCCACGTCATGACCGGCCAGTTCGAGATGGTTGTCCTTGATCAGGATGCCATCGCTGAGCGAGAAGCGGTGATTGGATCCTCCGCCGAGAGTCACCGCCCATTTCTCCAGGGCGCGCAGGCCCGGTGTCGTTTTGCGCGTATCGAGAATTTTGACGCGGCGGCCTCGAACGGCATCGCAAAATTTCGCGGCCAGGGTGGCAATGCCAGAAAGACGCTGGAGAAAATTCAGCGCAACCCGTTCGGCTTTCAGCAGCGACCGCGCATCGCCTTCGATGACCAGGACAGGACGGTTTCGTTGAACGGTTGCGCCGTCTTTGACGACACGGATGATCTTGAGCGATGCGTCTACGGTATGGAACGTTTCTTTGGCGACGGCGATGCCGGCGACCGTGATGGCCTGGTGAGCGACGATCGTGCCACGGGCACGGATCGGCCTGGGGAAGAGGGCCGCGGTCGTCACGTCTCCGCGGTCAATGTCTTCGGCGAGAGCGATTGCGACGGCGGCGCGAATCTGCCGGGCAAGGGCAGGGGTCATGCCGTCATCTCGTGCAGTTGCCGTTCGCTGTCGGCGAGCAGGTCCGACTCCCGCTTGAGCGTGACGATGCGTTGGCGCCATTCCGCGACGACATCTTCCGGTGCCTTGGCCATGAATTCCTTGTT
>JANOEZ010000167.1:0-5111 GCA_031413335.1 Nitrospirota bacterium | reverse complement strand
CGCGCTGATGTTCGGCAGCTTGATGATATTGGCTTCCGGGGTCGTGGCAAGCGCCCCCAGTTCGGCCAAATCGTCCGACTGCTTTTGTTGCGGCGTCAGATGATCCGGGAACACGGCGAGAATGCGCCCCGCCAGCGAGATATCCCGCAATTCGAACGCCACACCGGCCGCCTTGGTAAAGGCCGCGACCATGGGGAGAAACGAATAGGTCGCTAGCATCGGCGCTTCGTCGGTTTTCGTGTAGAGAATCTTGGCTGCTTTGGTGCTCATGGTGTGTCCTCTTCCAGCTTCTGTTTAATTCAGCGCATTCAGCGCCGAACCGGCCTTGAACCACGCAAGCTGCGGCTCCGTCATGCTGTGGTTTGTCTGGATGGTGAGCGCTGTGCCATCCGCCTTGTGTATCGTCACCTGCACCGGCTTGGCGGGAGCCAAACTATTCAGCCCCGTCACACTGATACGGTCCTGCTGCTCGATCTTCTCGTAATCCTTCGGGTCAGCGAAGGTCAACGCCAAGATCCCCTGTTTCTTCAGATTGGTTTCGTGAATGCGCGCAAAGCTCTTCGTGAGCACGACGCGCACGTTGAGGAACCGCGGGGACATGGCCGCATGCTCGCGGCTGCTGCCCTCGCCATAGTTCTCGTCGCCCACGACGATGGACCCGATCCCTTTCGCCTTGTAGCGGCGCGCGATCGCGGCGATCGTCAGATTGCCTTCGTTCGCCAGCACGTCGGTGCCTTTCCCCGGCTCGCTCGCAAAGGCGTTGGTCGCGCCGAGGAACATGTTGTCGCTGATCTTGTCCAGGTGGCCGCGGAACTTCAGCCACGGGCCCGCCGGCGAGATATGATCGGTGGTCGTTTTGCCCTTGGTCTTGAGCAGCAGCGGCAGCTTCTCGATATCCTTGCCGTCCCATCGCGGGAACGGTTGCAGCAACTGGAGCCGCTCGCTGGTCGCCGGAATGTCTACGGTGAGATTGCCGCCGTCTTCCGCCGGTGCGATATACCCGTCCTCGCTCTTCGCAAAGCCCTTGGCCGGTAATTCTTCACCCTGCGGCGGGTCGAACTTGAGGGACTTGCCGTCCGCCGTCTTCAGGGTACCGTGCACGGGGTCGAACAGCAGGTCTCCGGAAAAAGCGTAGGCCGTGACAATTTCTGGGCTGGCGAGGAACGACAGCGTTTCGTTGACACCGTCGTTACGGCCAGGAAAGTTGCGGTTGTAGGAACTGATGATCGAATCGGCCTTCCCCTTGACCGCGTCCGTCCGCTTCCACTGGCCGATGCAGGGACCGCAGGCGTTCGCCAGCACCGTCCCGCCCATCTGTTCAAAGGTTTCCAGGAACCCGTCGCGCTTCATCGTGTGGTAGATCCGCTCCGAGCCCGGCGTGACGAGGAAGGGCGTCTTGGCCTTGAGACCGGCCTTCAACCCCTGCTTGGCGATATGCGCCGACCGGCTGATGTCTTCATAGGATGAATTGGTGCAGCTGCCGATCAAGGCCGCCTTGAGCTGAACCGGATAGCCCTTCTCTTTTGCTTCGGCCGCCATCTTGGACACGGGCCGCGCCAGATCGGGCGTGTGCGGACCCACCACATGCGGCTCGAGCGTGGAGAGATCGATTTCAACAACCTGATCGAAATGTTTTTCCGGCGACTTGTAGACGTCCGGATCGGCCACCAATAGGTCTTTGTGCGCCTGGGCCAGGTTGGCGATGTCAGACCGGTCCGTGATGTTGAGATAGGCCACCATCTTCTGATCGAAGGGGAACACCGACGTGGTCGCGCCCAACTCGGCGCCCCATATTCGTGATCGTCCCCTTGCCGGTCGCGCTGATCGTCTCGGCACCGGGGCCGAAATATTCGACGATCTTGTTCGTGCCGCCCTTCACCGTCAGCAGGCCGCACAGATACAGAATGACGTCCTTCGGCGAAGCCCAGCCGCTCAATTTGCCGGTCAGCTTCACGCCGATCAGTTTCGGATGCAGCACCTCCCAGGGCAATCCGGCCATCACTTCGCCCGCGTCCGCGCCGCCGACGCCGATCGCCAGCATGCCCAACCCGCCGCCGTTCGGCGTGTGCGAATCGGTCCCGATGATCAGCCCGCCTGGGAACGCGTAGTTTTCCAACACAACTTGGTGAATGATCCCGGCGCCCGGCTTCCAGAATCCGATGCCGTACTTTCTGGCCGAGGACGAGAGGAAGTTGTAGACCTCCTTGTTCTCGTCCATGGCGCGCAGCAGGTCTTTTTGCGAACCGACTTCCGCGCGGATCAAATGGTCGCAGTGGATCGTGCTCGGCACCGCCGCCTGCGCCTTGTTGGCCTGCATGAACTGCAGCACGGCCATCTGGGCCGTCGCGTCCTGCATGGCGACCCGGTCGGGCCGCAGCGCCAGCATGGCCTTACCGCGATCCCACGTTTGCGTCTCGAAGTTGTCCGCGTGCGACACGAGGATTTTTTCGGAGAGCGTCAGCGCGCGGCCGAATTTCTTGCGCGCCTTCTCGTTCACCGCAGGCATCTTTGCGTAGAGTTTCTTCACCATTTCGACTGACATAATCTTCTCCGTTCCTGTTATTCGTTAATTCTGTTCTCGTCGCTCGTATCTCGTGATCCGTTATCCGTAAACCGTCATCCGTTATTTGTCACGGATTACGCATCACGGTTCACGTCATTTAAGAGGCGGCACTTCTCTTCGTTTCGGCGCCGCGTAGTTCACGAGAAAATCGAACAGCCGGATCAGGCGGCTCTCCTGCCGCTTCTGGTCCACCCAGTGACCGATCAGGCCGATGGTCCGGGCCAGGATGAAGAACCCGTTCAAACTGTCCACCGGGAAGCCGATGTCCACCAATACGGCAGCCATCGTGCCGTCCACGTTCAGGATCAGGTTGTCCTTCTTCGCCGCCGTCACCTGCTCAACGGCAAGCGCGAAGTCGAGGCAGGGCGTCTTGATGTTGAGGCTCTTCACGTAGCCGACCAGTTCCTTCACGCGCTTGTCCGGATTGCGCAGGCTCTTCACGCGATGGCCGATCCCCGGCACCGGTCCATGGTTCTTCTTCATATAGGTCAGGAACTCGTCGACGGACATCTTGTGCTCGACGGCATACTTGAAGAACCGGCCCGCATCGGTCACGGCGCCGCCAAAGCGCGGCCCGATCATGATCATGCCCGCCGCCACCGCCTGGGAGAGACCGATGCCGGCGCAGGCCGCGAGGATCGTCGCGTAGGCGCCGCTGACGCAGGGGCCGTGGTCGGCCGACAGCATCAGAATGCGCTTGACGATTTCGGCTTCCTGTTTGGAGATCAGCCGCTTGTCCCAGAGCAAGCCGATGATGTGGGGAATCTCATAGCCCTTGTTGATCAATTCGGAGGCGGGATAGCCGTCGTAGCAGGGCTCGTCGCCGCGGTCGTCGCTGATGGTGGTGCGGATCAACGGGGCGACAATGACTTCGTTGTCCTTCATCGCCTGCTCGACCGTCTTCGGCAGCTTCGGCACATCCGCCGCCGCCACGTCGGCCACCGGCTTGACCTGCCCGCTCTTGACCAGTCCCTCGTAGGTGTCCTTGATCGCTGGTCCCAGCGCGCCAAACGTTTCCGGCACGATCGCGCCGGCTTTCTTGAGCGCGTCCGATTTGGACCGGGCCGAGCCCTCGCCCTTCATGCCTTCCTTCGCGCCGGCATGGCCGAACTTCATGCCCTTGGGCAGGCTCTCCTGACAGAACCCCGACACGACTGCCAGCAGCTTGATCCGCCGCTTCTTGGCGCCATACCACTCGGCCGCCCGCTCTTCCAGATCGCCGCCCATCTCGCCGACGATGACGACCGCCTTGGTCTGCGGGTCCTGCTCGAACATTTCCAGGTAGCTGACATAATCCGTGCCCCGGATAGGCATCGCCGCCGATGCCGATGGCCGTCGTGATGCCGTCGGCAAACTGTGAGCAGATCCAGATGATCTCGTTGGAGAGGCCGCCCGACTTCGTGATGACGCCGAACGATCCTTCGCGGTAGAGCTTGCAGGAGACGAGGTTATCGTAGGCGCCGCCGATCACGCCCAGGCGGCAGGAACCAGCCGAGATGATGCCGATGGACGAGGGCCCGTTGAACACCTTGCCGAGCTTGGTGGCCTGGCGGGCCAGCAGCTTGGCGTCCTTTTCGGGCACGCCTTCCGTAATCATGGACACGACCTTGATGTTGGGATCGTTCAGCGCTTCCATGCCGCCGGCGCTGGCCCGGTCCGCGCCGATATAGACGAGGCTGGTGTTGATCTGCGGATGGTTCTTCGTGGCTTCGGCCACGGTCTTGTAGACCGGGATTGTGATCAGGCCGCTGCCGTAGGGAATCTCGTTGGTCTTGCCGGCGTCGGGCGGATAGACGAAGGCGTCCACATACAGCGACTTCTTATTGAGGTAGCAGAACTCGGCCATCCGCCGCGCGGCATTCTGGCCGGCCACCCCGCCTTGGATCACCACGTGGGTGTCTTTATTCGCAAGAATGCTCATCGGAATCGTCCCTTCTGCTCTGTCGGTGGACTATTTCTTCTCGAGCGCCATGTCGACGATATCCGTCAACGGCGTCTTCCGGTCGTAGACGTGGATGTCGAACCCTTCGTCCTTCAGCTTCCGCATCAGCTCCAGGCCTTCCTTCTCGTTCGGGCCGCCGCGGCGGACCCAGATTTTCACGCCCTTGAGCTTGCCGGCGGCCTTGGCCTTGCGGAACCCGGCAATGATGCCGCCGAAGGTTTTCTTCACGTCGGTGAAATTGGCGATCGCGCCGCCGACGATGATGTGCTTGATGTCCGGCAACGAGGCCACTTTCTCGGTGAGGACTTCCACGGCCCAGTCCGGCGGATCGCCGGAATATTCGGCATAGTTGGCGAGCTGCCCGCCACGCGCCACGACCGCGTCGGAATAATAGACGCTGGCGCCGCCGCCTGCCGGGAGCATCGCGATGTTGCCGCCAGGAATCTGGATGAACTTGACCGAGCCCTTGATCTTGGAATCCACCGCCATGACGTCGAGTTCGTCCTGGGTGTAGGCGCGCCCGAACTCGGCCGCGAACGCGAAATTCCAATCCGGATGCCTGAACTTGGCGTCGCCGTCCAGCAGCGTCACCGCGTCCAGCGCGAT
>JANOEZ010000166.1:0-1080 GCA_031413335.1 Nitrospirota bacterium | reverse complement strand
CGGCAAATTCCCTGACCGTATGCTGCTCGCCGGTGGCGATGACGTAATCGTCCGGTTCGTCCTGCTGGAGCATCATCCACATCGCCCGGACATATTCGCGCGCATGCCCCCAATCACGCCGCGCATCCAGATTTCCGAGATGTACCTCTTTGGCCAGCCCTAGCTTGATTTTCGCCACATGAGACGTGATTTTTCTCGTCACGAATTCGAATCCACGGCGAGGCGATTCGTGATTGTAGAGGATCCCTGACGTTGCTTTGATGCCGTAGGCCTCACGATAATTCCTGGTCAGATCGAACCCTGCCACTTTCGAAATGCCGTAGGCAGACCGGGGATGGAACCGCGTCTGTTCGGTTTGTGGCACTTCCGCCACCTTGCCGAACATCTCGCTGGATGCCGCAAAGTAGAATCGACAATCCGGCGTGGCATCCTTCAACGCGGCCAGAACGTAATGGGTCCCATTGATATTGGTGTTGAGCGTGGAGAATTCATCCTCGAACGAATAGGCCACAAAACTCTGGGCGGCAAGGTGATAGCATTCCTGCGGCTTCACGTCCTGAAAAACCCTGAAAATGCTGGGGAAACTTTCCAGCGATGCCGCGTGCAGGCGGAGTCGGTCCTTGAACGGCAGGAGCCGCCACAGTCGGTGTTCCGGATCCTCGATTGCCACCCGGCGCACGATCCCGTGCACCTCGTACCCCTTTTCGAGCAGCAGTTCCGCGAGGTACGATCCGTCCTGACCCGTAATGCCGGTAATCAATGCCCGTTTCATCCCGCTCTCCTCTCTTATGCCGACGCGCTCACCACAGTGCTCTTCACAAACCGGCCCAGGGCATCCTTCCAATGGGGCAAACTGACACCGGCATCAGCCAGCACGCGATTCGACAGCACCGCATAGAGCGGCCGTTGCGCCGTTCGCTTCGATTCTGCCGTCGAAATGGGCTGCACGCGGGCAGGAGCCCCCATCAGAGACACGATCTCACGGGCAAACTCGTACCAGGTGCAGTCGCCGGCTCCTGTTGCGTGAACGATTCCATTCAGTTGAATCCCAAGTATTGTTTGGATTGCCAGCGCCAGATC
>JANOEZ010000165.1:0-1278 GCA_031413335.1 Nitrospirota bacterium | reverse complement strand
CGCCTCACCTGTAAGTTTTGTGGTGGTGGAAAACTGCTGAGCTTCCAGTTTGGCGGTTTTGGCATCTAGGGCATCAACTCGACCGCGCAAAGTAGCTAGTTCGGCAGCCGCCCCCGGTTGCTCCTGCTCGACGAACCGTTGTCGGCGCTGGATGCGCCGACGCGCGCGCGGGTGCGTGGAGAGTTGCGGCATCTCCTCAAGCAACTGGCGATCCCATCCGTGGTCGTTACGCACGATTGGGGCGAGGCCTTGGCACTAGGAGATCAGATGGCGGTCATTGGCGAAGGAAAGGTTCTTCAGATCGGGACGCCGCAGGCGGTCTTCAATCGGCCGAAGGATGCGGAGGTGGCGCGCATTGTCGGGATCGAAACGGCGCTTGAGGGACGGGTGCGCGAATCGGTCGAAGGGCTTGTGGCGGTTGAAGTTGCCGGCGTGACACTCCATGCCCTGGCGGAGGAGGGGGTCGGACCGGATGTCTTCGTGTGCATCCGTGCAGAGGATGTGGTGCTTGCGCATGGCAGCGCCGGAACGACGAGCGCAAGAAATCAGTTACAGGGGAGGGTGGTGGACATATCTTCCATGGGAGCGCTGGTCAAAGTCGGATTGGACTGCGGGTTTCCGTTGTCCGCCATCGTGACCCGGTCGGCAGTCGAGGATTTGCACTTGTCGCGAGGTCTGCCGGTCATTGCATCGATGAAAGCGGGCGCCGTGCATCTCGTGCCACGACGGGATGCCGGGGTGGCTGCTACCGCATGATGACTTTCTTGCCCTGATTCCAATACCACTGAATGGCAAAGTTGGGGTAGATGGCGTCGGCGGTGTTCTGGCCTGCGACGGTGAAGAGCACGCCCGCCCCGGCCACCCACGAATCAGACAGTCTGAATTGAAAGCCTGGTTCGATGCCCACCACGGTGGAGCCGCTGCGCTGCCCGCGGTTGATGGAATGGCCGTCGGCCCGCCAGGTCGTGGTATGGAGCGTGGCCAGTTCGAGATTGAAGGCCAGTCCCTGTTTGTCATCGAGAAAATGTTCATAGGCGAGGCGGGTGTTGATGATGTCGCCGGTGTAAGTCGTTTGTCCTGCGTCGCTGCCGGGCCCCTGGTAGGTGTAGTACACGCCGCCGCTGATTCGGTATGGTTTGTTGTTTTTTCGGAACGTCAGTCCCTCGGAAAAACCGAATTCTCCAAATCGGGTGGCGGGCAATCGGCCCATCGGCGCGAATCCCCCCGGCGGGCGTTCCGTGCCTGTCAGCCATCGGCCGGTCGGCAGCACGATCTGGG
>JANOEZ010000164.1:0-13704 GCA_031413335.1 Nitrospirota bacterium | reverse complement strand
CTCCGGGCTCTTCGCTTCTTTGATCAATCCGGTGAACACCACCACGGACCCGCCCGGCAGCGCAAAGGCGTTCACGACAGGACTCTTCACGACGGTGACGGTGAATTGATAGGGGCTCTTTGCAATCTGTTCGGTCAAGCGCGTCGTCATTTCTTTCACAGCATCCACGACCGGACCCTCCCGCACGACTTCCTGCCGCGCGAGGACATCCTGCATGGCCGCTTCACCGATTTGTTTTTCCCACTCCGGCGGAATCAGGCCGGCCGCCCAGGTGACCAGCGCGTCCGACCCAAACCAGACTCCCACGCCCAGCGCAACCAGCAATCCGACGACCGCCAGCAGAACGGTGCGCCGGGTGGTACGCGCCTGGCGGACGGCTGTCGCGGTCCGGTCGAAATGGGCCAGCAGTTCAGGCGGAGCCGCGTGGCGGAAGGCCGCAATCGCGGCGGCATCTTTAATAAAGAGCGTGCGGCTCGCGCCGCCCTGCGTCCATTTCACGACCAGTTGATCGTGATCGAACCCGCCCGCTTCCAGCGAGAGTTGGCTGAACGGCACGGTCTGTGTGTCGGGCTGGCTCTGTTGATCTGAAAATGTGAGGGCCAGCCCGTCCGGTGTCGTGTCGACACGACAGGGAATCCCCTGCCCCGGAAGATCGGAACCGAAACAGAGGGCGTTGGGGGCGAACGTCATGGGAATGTCGTCACTCGTTATCCGTCACTCGTCAACCGTGGAGAACCTGCGCTCATTCATCATGATCAGCACGGATGACCACTGACGAGTCACGAATGACGGGCTTCGGCTACTCGGACGCAGCAGGAATGAACTGCCTGATCCAGGCGCCGAAGCCCTGCGGATTGCGGCTCTGGAGATAGACGAGGCCGGGACCACGGAACCGGCAGACGAATCCTTCGCCGGAGGTAAAACTGGAAATCCATCCTGCCGCCGCCTTTTCGATTTTGTAGGACGTCGTGACCGTCCAGGCCACCAGATGGCTGTTGTCCACGATGTATTCCTCATCCGGCTTCAGCTCCACCTTGTGAACCGCGCCGAAGCTGTTTAGAATCAACTGTCCCGATCCGCCGATTTTCAGAATGAAAAACCCCTCGCCGCCGAGCAGGCCGCGCGAGAGGCTCTGCATTTTGCTTTCGATCGTAATGCTCTGCGAGCCGGCCAGGAACCCGTCTTTCTGCACGAGATATTCCTGCACACCGTCCAACTCGATGAGCACGATGTCGCCCGGCACCGTCGGCGCCAGCAACGCCTCGCCGGCGCCGCGCACAGCCGTCAGCGTCTGGAAAAAGAAATGCTCGCCGGTCAGCACGCGCCGCGAGAGGGCCTTGAGCAGGCCGCCCTCCACTTTGCTCTCGACGTCGATGGTCGGCGACATCGACACCATCGCGCCCGACTCGGCCTTGAGGCTTTCCCCTGCGGCCAGTTGCACGCGCGCCATGGGGAAGGCGCCTGGATAGAGGATTTCACTCTTCATGGCGACAGACTCCTTTGTGCGTGAGCTCGTGACCGGCCGATGACGGGCGCTAGCGCGCCCGGCCCTTGGACGCGTCCTTGGGCGGCTCGGTGAACGGCCACGCGACGCTGACGTCGAGCTTGGGATCGCCGTCATCATCCTTGTGGTTTCGTCCGATGCTGTAGATGACTTCCCGCGCGGGATTCAGGAGCATCGGCAGTTCCGTGAACGGATCCGTGAATTTCGATCCGGCTTCCGCGATCCGCCCCGGGATGGCCTTGCGCGAAGCGCCGCGCAGACGCGCCGACACGGCGACCAGCCGCAGGCGGGCTTCGGTGTCGAACACCATGCCGACCTGCTGATCCCACGCGATGACGGACCGGCTAGGCACCAGATTGTCGAGAGGATTGGTCGCATAGTCAAACACCGTCTTCGCCGGCGTGCTGGCGAATTCGTAGAGGAGCGGTGGCTTCGTGAGCGGCTGGTCCGACGACCTGAGCAGCGCCTCGAAGTGGTTCGTGTACGCGTTCAGCGCCCGCTGCTTGGGCAGGGGCAGCCACGTCAGCACCCGCACGAGAGGCGATGGATCCTGCACGGCATCGAACAGCGCGTTGCTGGCGAACAGCTTGGTGTCCACGGCCAGGGCGTTTTGCATGGACCAGCGCAGGGACCGTTCGACCTGTTCGAGCGGTTTCGTGAGTTTGACAAGATCGGACACGGTGTCGCCGGTGACGTCGGGACGGCTGAACACGCCGGTCAGGAGCGTCAGGTCGTCGTTGAAAAGCGCGAACGCCAGTTGCTTCACGGGCAGCGTGCGGGCCTGGGCCAGCACCGCGCGCCAGGCTTTCAGATCCTGTTCCAGCCGGTCGATTCCCTTCGCGACCCCCTGCCCGAATCCCTCGGCCACATGCAGCCGGTGCGCCGTCAGGATGAGCGCGCAATTCGGCACGGCGAAGGTGCCATAGCCGCTATCCTCGAAGGGCATCCCCAGCCACTGGCGGTAACGCTCCAACAGGACCGGGCTTCCGGCGGTCCATCCCTGGATGCGGCCCGCCTCTTTCTGGAACTGTCCGATGGGATCAGGCCCCTGCCACCAGGTCTCGAGGGCCGAGGTCTCGTCCGGAAAGCGCATCGTCGAGGAAGGCGATGGCTCCCAGACGCACTGGATCGGCTGGGCGCTCGCAGGTTTCTGCATGCGCTCGTAGCCGTCGGTCATGGGATCGCGGCCCGCATCGGCATCGAAGCCGGCGAGCAGCAGCGAGGCGTTCTTGCGCGGATTCTGCGCGCTGAGCGGCGGCGAGCCGGTAAAATTTCGAAAGACATCGGTAGGGCTTTTCTCGATCAGGAACGACCCGACCGCCAGTGCGCCGAACCCGGCGGCCGCGAGGCCCGCCACAACTGTCACGAACGTCATCAGCTTCTTGACCGCCAGGCCCAATCCTCCAGCCCGGCGGCTGGTTGCCGCCCGTCGCGGCAGCGGAGCTTCGGTGGCCCGGCCTTTGGTCGGAATCGGCGCGCTCCCGCCAAGGGACGGCATCGACTCTCCACCCAGACCCCTCCGGCTGTCCACGACGAGGAAGCCGGCACCTGTCCCAAGCGGCTTTGAGGACGGTGGGGCGGATGCCGCGATCGGCTGGGCCGGTTCCGGTTCCGCCGGCTGCCATGCTTTCCAGGCGGTTTCCTGAGGCTGAGCTGGGGGCTCGGCGACGGCCGGCTCTGGCTCGGCTGCAGGGGCGGACGCTTCTGCCGGCTGCTCCGCTTGCCACGGTTTCCAATGCGGCGATGCGGCCGGCGCGGCTTCGACGGGAGGCGGAGGCGCCGGAGCCGGCGGCGGTTCCACAGCCACCGGAGGTGGCGGAGGAGGCGGTTCCTCGGCTACTGGAGGCGGAGGCGGTTCGGGCGCTGGCACCGGCTCGGGCACAGTTGCAGATTGCAGAAAACCAAAGAGTGCCTTGGCAAGCGACGGCTTCTCTTCCTGTGGCGATGGTGGCGGAGGCGGCGGCGGCACTTCGCGCTTCGGAAGAGGCGGCCGAGTCGGGATCGGCCTGGACAGCAAATCAGTCAGATCATCCTCAACCATCGGTGGCGGCGGCGGAGGGGGCGGAGGCGGCGGAGCCGCGCGCGTCGGCAGCGGTGGTCGCGCAATAAATTTTCCCGATGAGGCCAGCACACCTGTCAGGTCGTCATCCACCATGGGAGCGTCGTCTGCCGCCACGCGAGGAGGTGGAGCCGGGCTGGCCGGTGCGCTCGGTGGAGCGGGTGGTGCGACAGGCGGCGCAACAAACGGAGGCGGAGCCGGCGTGCTCACCGTGAACGCGGTCGCGATTGGCGGCGGCGCCGATGCCGTCCGGCTGAATTTGGCCGCGTCGTATTGCGCCAGCACCGGATTATTCGGAGACAGATTCTGGATCTTGGTGTGCAGCTCGGCGGCGTGGGCAGCCTCGCCGGGATCGGCGTCCGTCATTAAAATCTGGAGCGCCTTCCCGTACTCGTTGGCCGCCACCATGGCATTGTTGTTGTCCTCGCACACCTGGCCCAGCTGTTCGAGAAACGGCACGTAGCGCGGGGCGGCCGCCAGGTATTCCCGGAGCAGTGACTCGGCCAGCCGGAAGTCCCGCATTTGCATGGCTTCCTGCACGAGCGAGTCGTAGACCGCTTTGGCCGAAATCATGTTCCCGAGCTTGAGATTCAGGGAGGCGGACAGCCGGCGGTACTCGATATTGGACGGCTCGAGCGCCATGAGCTCCTTGAGCACCTTGGACGCCTGGCCATACTTGCCCGCCCTGATCTCCTGGGTGGCCTCGTTGAACAGCTCTTTTCTCTTATCGACTTTCTTAACGACCGCCATCAGACTGCCTCATTCAGATCCGTTTCAGCCGTTCTGGAACACGCGGAACCATGGTGAGATTAGCATACCTGCGCCTGGCGATGGTATACTTCCCGCCAATCGCCAGAGCAAGAAAATCCGCTTTCGTCTGATCTCAATTGAAACTCGGTGAAGCTCGGCCTGTCCCCCCACGTTCTGGTTGCCGGGCATTAGGATCGATAGGACGCCATGATGCCGGGTTTCGCAACCGTGGACGTCGGCACGCTGGGCCGCGAGTGGTGGCATCGCTGTCAACCGCAGATCGGCCAGGCCCTGGCCATCGGCGCGCTGCTCGGCCTCCTGGTCGGAGGTGGACTCGCCGTCAGACATCTTTCGCTGGATACCCTGACACTCTGGAGCAAGTACCAGCTCGCGCGAGGCGCGGGCGGGGCCGGCCTGTTGTCCGCGAAACTCACCTGGCCTGGCGAGCGCGGCGAGGTGGAAACGACCGTCGGCGAGTTGCTCCAGACACCGGGACTGGAGGCCTGGGCGGAACCGGTTTCCCGGCAGGTCATCGGCGCCGCCGCGCCGGCGCTGCTCAGCGGATTCCTGGCTTTTCTGGCGACACTCCTCTGGGGCGGCGCCATGCGGCCTGTGCCCGACCAGACCGCCGCCGGCTCAACGGAACCGGCCGCGGCAGCCCCGGTTGCGGCAGCCATTGAAGCGCCGTTGGTCGCGGTCGAACCACCGCTCCCCGTGATCCTCCCCCACCTGCAGCCGCAATCCGACGAGCGTCCCCGCCCGATTCGCCACGACACGCCGGATGCGCCGATGCCGATTGCCGCGCAGGAACCGCTGCGCATGCCGCCGCCAGCACAATCTGCGACCAGGCCGTCGCCCGCCGCTGCACCGTCAAGCAAACCCGCCATGTCCTATGAGTCCTACTGGGGACTGACGGAACTGCCGTTCGAAAACGTGCCCGACCCGAAATTCTATTTCCCGGCGCCGATTCACGAGGAGGCGCTCCAGCGCCTCCTCTACGGGATCCAGACCAGAAAAGGCGCCGTGATGCTGACCGGCGAGATCGGCTGCGGGAAAACCCTGCTCAGCCGCGAACTCGGCCTGCACCTGTCCGGCCAGCAATACGACATGGCGATGATCGCCAACCCCAGCTTCGGCGTGGAGGACTTTCTCACGGAGGTGCTCTACCAACTGGGGATCGAGCCGACCAAGACGAAGGTGAAACTCCTGCACCTGCTGAACGACCGTCTGCACGAGAACTACAAGAAGGGCAAGCAGACACTCATCGTCGTGGACGAGGCCCAGGCGATTCCGGACAATCAAGTGTTCGAAGAGCTTCGGCTCCTGCTGAACTTCCAACTCAACGACCGGTTCCTCCTGACGCTCGTGCTGATGGGCCAACCCGAACTGAACGACCGGGTGATGGCGATGAAACAGTTCGCCCAGCGCATTTCGATCAAATATCATCTCGGCACATTTTCCCAGGTGGAAACCGCGCAGTATGTCGTGTTCCGCTTGAAGGCCGCCCAGTGCGGGCGGGAGGTGTTCACCAAGGACGCGTTGGACACCGTCTTTCAATGGAGCGGCGGCATTCCCCGCAACATCAACCGGCTCTGCGATCTCTGCCTGCTGATCGGCTTCATGGACCGCGCACAGAATGTGGACGAGAAGATTGCGCAACGCGCAGCGGCGGATCTGGCGTAATCAGGACTCGAACAGCTTACTGGATGCGCCGCGCGATGAGCGTGAGCCAACGGCCCTTGCGTTCGCGATGATCCACCGTTTCCAGTCGTAACACATCCCATCCGGCCCGCCTGACGGCCCGCTCCAACTCAGCTTTCATCCAGCGCGCGAAGTAGCGGCCGGGAATCCATCCTCCGCGCAGGAATCCGGCGCGACGACCATGGGCGACGGTGGCCCCCAGCAGGCCGCCGACCGGCACCTGCGAACGGAGTGCATGCAGAAGTCGGCGCGCGGCCGGTTTCGTCAGATGAATGAGAGACGCGGCAGCCCAGATCGCATCGAACGATTCGGGCCGGAACGGAAGCGTGCGCATGTCGCCCTGGATGAGCGGAACGCGCCGGCTGCGACGGCGGGCATGCGCGAGCAGCGGCCACGCGCGGTCGATTCCAATCGCATGATGCCGCCTGGTCATCAGGAATCGCGTATCCTGCCCGGCCCCGCAGCCGAGATCCAGCAGGGACGCGCGCGGCCCGGCCAGTTCGAGCAAATCCCTGAGCAGCGGTGGGCACGCGGGTGCGCGACGGCCCCACCGGCGGATGAACGCCTCCGCCCCCGCGGCATAGGCTGCGGCGGTTCTCGCGACCGCATCCGCCGGACGGCGGCGCGCAGTCACGGCTTGCCGGTGGCCGGCTCGACTTTCAGGATTTTGACGTCGAAGATCAGATCTTTCCCGGCGAGCGCATGGTTGGTATCCATCACGACGGTGTCGGCGGTGATTTCCAGAACCCTCATCGGCTTGCGATCGGCTGGCCGCGTGAGCACATCGCCGACGTGCACGGTCGGCGGCACTTTCTTTCTTGGAACTTTGATCTGCGCGTCAGGATTGTAGGTGCCGTAGCCCAGTTCGGCCGGCACTTCGACGCGTTTGGTCTGGCCGGCCTTCATGCCGTTAATCGCTTTCTCCAAACCCGGCACCAGATGCCCTGATCCCTGCGTGAATACCACCGGCGTCAAGCCGACGTTGGAATCCACTTTGGTCTTGTCCGAAAGCGTCAGGGTATATTCCAACGACACGGTCGCGCCGTCGGCCACGACCGGATCGCCCGCCGCCCACGAGCAGGTCGGCCCGAAGATGCCCAGCGCGGCGGCCGCCACAATCACGATCAGCCGTTGTGTGATGTGTCTCACGATCTCACCTCTCTCATAGATGTGTCTGCGGGGAAAGCGGCGGAACCGTAACACGCGGTTGAGGGCAATGCAAGATGGGTTTTCGGTCTTACCCCGGTCAGGCGGTCCGGCTACACCACCTGTGCGATGACACATTTGAGATACCGCGTCTCAGGCATCGCGGCGAGGATCGGATGGTCTCGTGCCTGGGACCGGCGCTCGATCAATCGCAACTGCCGCTTCGCATCGTGCGCGGCGTCCTGCAGCATGGACCAGAACTGCTCTTCGCTCACATGATGCGAGCAGGAACAGCTCACGAGAAACCCGTCCGGCCCGACCAGCCGCAGCGCGCGGATATTGATCTGCTTGTATCCCGCCAACGCCTGCGGCACCGCCAGCTTGGTACGCGCAAACGACGGCGGATCGAGAATGACCAGATCAAACCGGCCGCCGGCCCGCTCGAGCCGTCGCAATTCCTCGAAGGCATCGGCCTCGCGATATTCGCACCGTCCCTCGACCTTGTTCGTCGCCACGTGAGCGCGGGCCTGGGCGACCGCGTCACGGCTCACGTCCAATCCAAGCACCGACGCCGCACCATGGAGCGCGGCCTGGATGCCGAAGGCGCCGGTGTGACAGAAGGCTTCCAGCACCGTGGCGCCATCGGCCAGCGACGCGGCGGCGAGCCGGTTCTCCCGCTGGTCGCAAAACCAGCCGGTCTTCTGTCCCTGTTCGATATCCACGAGAAACCGCGCACGGCCTTCGTGAATATCGATTGTCGTTGCGCCCCCGCCCCGCAGAAATCCCTGCTCGACCGGCAGGCCTTCGAGTGTCCGGCTGTTGACATCATTGCGCAGGTAGACGGTCGTGGCGGCGGTTTCCTTCATCAGCAGATCCGCCAGCCGTTCCTTGCGACAATCCATGCCGAACGACAGGGTCTGCATCACCAGCACGTCGCCGTACCGGTCCACGATCAGGCCGGGCAAAAAGTCGCTCTCGCCGTGAATGAGCCGATACGCGGTCGTATCAGACACCACGCGCCGCCGGAACGCACATGCGCTGTGAATCCGCTTGGTCCAGAAGGCATCGTTGAGCGGCTCGTCGCGACTGGTCAACAGGCGGACGCGAATCTTTGAATGGGGGTTGAAGAATCCGCGGCCGATGGGTCGTCCCGAGTGGGTGCAGACATCCACCACGTCGCCGGGCGCCGGTTCTCCAGCCACGTCTTCAACATGTCCGGCGTAGATCCAGAGATAGCCGGCCAGCAGGATCTGCTCGCGGCCACGGACGAGCCGGACTCGGCCTGTCGGTTTGTCAGATGCGGTGCCCATGCCAATCCGAAACAGTTGTCCGGGAGGGATTACTTCGCGATCGTAATGAACGGGGCGCCTTGGCGCGGCATGTCGGTGATGGTCATTTGATACAACAAGTACAGCAGCTGAAACGCCAGGCGGTTCCAGCGGGCCTGCGGACCATCGTTGTTCACGAAATAGAACTTGCCGTGCGTGTGGATCGAGCGGTCGGCGCTGAGCGGAGGCACTTCCGTTGCGAGAATCTCAAGGGTATGGACGGGGTTCTCGACGACCGGCGGCGTGCGGGGATCGGGCGTGACGTGATATTCGGGCTCGTCCGCCAGCGCGAGACCGACGGCCGTGAGGATGGAGCGATAGCTTCTCAGACGGAAATCCCCCCTCATGGGCCATTCTCCGCCGGGATGCCCGGCCCGGATATCGAAGGTCAGATCGTTCGGCGGCCAGTCCCCCGCTTCCTCATTCAATTTGACGCGTTCCTCGGACGACAGCGTATCGGGGTCGTAATTCGTGATGAGGATCCGGCCAATGACGGTCTTGCGAAGGGTATAGGTCTTTGCCGCTCGGTCGTAGGTCGCCGAATATTGCTCTTCCAGAATTTTAAATCCTTCCGCGGTCACCGACTCGGCTGGAATGGTCCACGTACGCTCAAAGATCAACGGTTCAGCGTAGAGTCGGTTCTGATCCTGGATGGCGGACAGATGCAGCACGACGCGGCGAAATAGTTCGTAGCCCGCCTTGTCCGATGGCAGGTTCCGGTAGACCACCTCCCGGCCGTTTTCCTTGATCCGTAACTCCTGCGCCAGCAGCCGGAGCAGCAGATCGATATCCACCCCCTGCCGCAGCAACAGGGTGAGTTTGATTTCTTCGATCGGCGTGAGAAGCCGCTTGGTGAATTCCTCGCCCTCGATCGGCACGATGCTGATCGTCGGATTCTCCGCCACGCTGCCCCCGACCAGCGGCAGCAGGGTCGTGCCGATATCGCCGGTCAGCGCCGGCGTGAGGCCGCCAGTGACACGGAAATCGAAGGTCGCCGCGACGTTCGAGACGCCGGTGAAGTGAACCGGCTGGCGGTGCTGGGATCGGGCGATGTTGATCAGCAGTTGTTTGGACAGCGCGTCCGTGACCGCCTCGTCATAGGCCACCACGACCTTATTGAGGGTGACGGCGGAGAAACACCCGGATACTGCCAGCGCGCAGAGGATCGCGCCGATCGACAGGATGGAGCGGGTTTGTTTTGTCCCAAACATTCTAGCGGAACTTGTAGCACAACCGGACGAAATTGCCCAGTGTGTCGGCGGGAAGAAAGAAGAAATTGGGGTGAGTGACGGGTTTCGAACCCGCAGCCTCCTGGGCCACAGCCAGGCGCTCTAACCCTTGAGCTACACCCACCGCGCAGATGATGGACGGAAAGACCGGTGGCAGGCGTTCATCCTAACAAACCGGCGGAAGGCCCGCAACTACGCACAACTACCCCCGATGGTCGAAGGCGGACTGCATTTCCACGACGATTTCCTCCGCAGCGGCCTGGGGATCGGCGGCATCCCGGATGGGCCGGCCAACGACAAGGTAATCCGCGCCGGCCTTGATGGCCTGCGTCGGTGTCGTGACGCGCGCATGGTCGTCGGCGCCCTTGCCGGCCGGGCGGATGCCGGGCGTGACGATCAGAAAGCTGTCTCCGACTTTCTGGCGGATGACCGCCGGCTCCTCGCCGGACGCGATCACGCCGTCGCAGCCGACTTCGTGCGCCAGCTTCGCCCGGGCCGCCACGAGATCGCCCACGCTCCATTGCAGACCCATGTCGCGCAGATCGCCGGCGTCAAAATTGGTCAGCACCGTCACGGCGAGCAGCTTCAGGCCGTCCTCGCGTTGCGCACCACGCCCCTCGACCGCCGCCGTCAGCGCCTTGCGATTGGCATGGACAGTCAGAAAGTCCACGCCCATGGCGGCCACGCGCGCCGTGGCCCGCCGGACCGTTTCTTCGATGTCCAAAAATTTCAGATCGAGGAACACGCGTTTGCCCTGGGCGAGCGCCTTGTCCACGATCGCCGGTCCCGCCGCCGTATAGAGTTCCAGCCCGATTTTGACGAACCGGATGGAATCGCCGACGCGGTCCAGCAGTTGCTCGGCCTCCTCGCCCGACGGCACGTCCATCGCAAGAATCAATCGGTCTCTGGCGTTCGCGCTGGCCATGGTCACCTCAATGAGCACATGGACAATGGTTGGTGGTCAATGGTTGATGAAGAACGTTTCGCACTTCCCCCTCGACCATTCACCATGATCCATCAACCATTCCCATTGACCTGTCTCGAAGCCCTGTGTTACAACCACTCGGCTTTCGAGCCTCATCATCATTGGAGATTCTGTCATGCCGGTCGTTCACAAGTCTACGATCAAAGCCGCGCGGCAGGCCGTGCGGCGCGGGCTGCGCAACCGGGCCGTCTTAAGCTCGCTCAAGAGCGTCATCAAGAAAGTGTTGACGGCCGTGGAGTCCAAGAACGCCGCCGCCGCCAAAACTGCGCTTCGTGAGGCGACGGCCGCGCTGAACAAGGCCCGCAGCAAGGGCGTGCTCAGGCGCAACACCGTCTCCCGCCGCGTGTCCCGACTCGCCGCACGGGTCAACACCCTGTCGGCCAAGGCATAACACTCCCTTTCAGTACCGAGGACTGAGTGCCGGGGCCCGCACCTCGCGCCCCGTGTTCTTGTCCCGCTTAAACCGGCACAACGCAAGCACCACTGTCTCCAGCACCAGCCGCTTCGACGATCCCGATGCGCCCCCCTTCAGCTTCCCATCCGCAGCCGCAAACAACTGCAGGGCCGTGCCGAGATCGTGATCGGTGAACATCCCGCTCACATCGGCGCCCGGCCCGCCGAACCGGCGCTGCTCCTTGGCTTTCCAGATCTGACGGAACTGCCACGCCAGAGCCCCCAGGATGCGCAAGGAGTCTTCGCCGGAGTCCAGGTTTCTGGCCAGGATCCAGAGCGCCCGTCCCTCGCGCCGCTCCGCGATGGCCCGGGCCAGATCGAACACCGAGGCGCCGGGTTCGCCGCCCCTGACCGCGTGAACATCCTGCACGCCGGCCGTTTTGTCGAACGGCACATAGGCGGCAAGCTTTTCCAATTCACGGCGCAGCAGGTTGAGCGAGCCGCCGGCTTCCCCTTTGAGCGATAGCGCGAGATGGCTCAGCGCCCCCGCGGCCTCTTCATTCAACCGAACGCCGGCCCGGCCGCTTTCCGTTCGAATCCATCCCGACAGTTGCGCGTCGGCAATCGATGCGCAGTCGATGGCCACGGCGCGCTCCACCAATTCCTTCGAGAATTTCAGCCGTTTGTCCAGTTTGGCGGCCACGAACACGAGCGTGGTCGTCTCGCAGGGTTCTTTCACATAGGGCAGCAGGGCCTCGCCGTCTTTTGCCGTCAGCTTCTCCGCCGATTTGACGACGACATACCGGCGTGCCGCAAACACCGGCGCCTGCCCTGCGCGCGCCAGAATCTCCGACCCGTCGCTCTCGTCGCCGTACAGCACGTCATGGTTAAATGCGTCCAGCCCGCCATCGGCGGAAGATTCTCCCAGCACCGCGGCCTTGAGCGCCGCAACAGCCTGATCCCTGAGACAGTCTTCCTCGCCCATGACGAGATAGAGCGGCGCCAGGCCCTGTTTCTTGAGTGCGGTGTCTATTTCGAGCGCTTTCATAGAAGTCGTCCGCCGTTATTTCGTCGGCAGTCCGCCAGCGCCGGACTGATCAACTTGAGGCGCGCCTGTCGAGGTGCCGGATGCCGGAACGGGCGTCGGCGCAGGTCTGTCGCGCAGGTCCAGGAAATTCTGGAATCGCAGGGCCAGATCGGCTGCAATCAAACGGCCCGCCTGTTCGGTGGCTCGGGTCTGGAGCACCCGGTTGAACTGCAAATCGTCCGTCATGAAAAATTCCGAGGAGGCGGCGACGGTCTGCGTCCAAATCTTCTTCCTGGTCTTTGCGTCCTCGACCGTCGCCGTCACGTTCACCGTCACGCGTCCTTCAAATGTTCCTTGCAGCGAAAAGTTGATCGTGGGGAGGCTCACGCCGTTGATCTTGCCCTTGAGGATCAGATCCGCCGGCTCGCCGTCGTTCACCACCTGGGCGCCGCTGGCCTGTGAAAACTCGCGGCGGACATAGGTTGTGTACCGCAATTCGATATTCGGCTCGAACGTCATGTTCTCGAAGTTGACGATCTGCATCCGCGGGGCCGGCCCCTTCGAAGCGGAAGAACCACCGAGAGTCGGCCCGGCGCCTTCCACGCGAAACTGGTAACCGCAGGCGGCGAGCACCAGGCTCAGCAGACTAAGAGCAACTGCGAGCTTCGCCTGCAGGACTGAGTAGCGAGGACTGAGGACTGAGCAGTGCTGATTTCGGGAAGACGATGTCCTCCGAGTTTTCCCCCCTGTACGCATCTCAGTCCTCAGCACTCAGTCCTCAGTCCTGTTTGTCACACCACAAAGTTCACCAGCTTCTTCGGGACGTAAATCACTTTGCGCGGTGGCTTGCCCTGCAGCCATTCCGCAAGCTTCGTGTCCTGTTGCGCCAGCGCAACGACCTGCTCCTCCGTCCAGTCGGTCGGCACTTCGATTTTGCTTCTCAGCTTGCCGTTGACCTGAATGGGAATCTCGAGCCGGTCGCTGACGACGAGTACTCGATCGAACGCCGGCCAGGGCTGCAGGGATACACTCGGCGCATGCCCCAACGTTTTCCACAGTTCCTCGCACAGATGCGGGGCAAAGGGCGCCAGCAGCAGCACGAAGGGTTCCAGCAGCGCACGCGGACGCCGCTCGAGTTTCGTCAGTTCGTTGGTGAACACCATCATCTGCGAAATGGCGGTGTTGAAGCGCAAACTTTCGATATCCTCGGTTACCTTCTTGATCGTCTGATGCAGCAGCCGGCGCTGGTCGGCCGACGGGTCGGCACCGATGACGGCCTGGCTCAGGCTCCCCTCGTCATTCACGATCAGCCGCCAGACGCGATCCAGAAAACGCGTCACGCCCTCGACGCCCCTGGTGCTCCAGGGCTTCATGGCTTCCAGCGGGCCCATGAACATTTCGTACAGCCGCACGGCGTCCGCGCCGAAGCGCTCGATGATCTCGTCGGGGGTTGACCACGTTCCCACGCGACTTCGACATCTTCTGGTTGTCCTCGCCGAGCACGATCCCCTGATGCACGAGTTTCTTGAACGGCTCCGGGGTGCTGACGACGCCGATGTCGTAGAGCACCTTGTGCCAGAAC
>JANOEZ010000163.1:0-1250 GCA_031413335.1 Nitrospirota bacterium | reverse complement strand
TCTCAGGGATGCTGCATTTCCAGGATTCGTCCGGGACATCAGTCTCACAAATGTCTACGTGGTCGTTGAAGGCGCTCCCGCCGTGGCGCTGGATCATCCGGTCCGGCTCGACTTCTTCCTGGAAGGCGCCATTCTGCAAATCCAGGGCAAGATCGCTGAAATCCGGCACTCCCTTCCACCATCGCAAACGCCCCCCGGACAACAATCAGGGCTCGGCCTCGTCATCCTGTTCTCTGACCTTGGAGCCATCGAGGGCCCGATTCTCTCCTCATTGCTTGAGGAACTCCGCATCCAGCCCGGCTGTGCAAAGCTGACCATCTTCCCCTCCCTGTCCCGTCACGTCGAATCGCACTGACCAGCCGACATCAACGCTATTCGCGATCTGCCCGACTGTACAAAATTGGCCAATGCGCTTTTACCGTATACGTGAATTCGCAGGCTGTTGAAAAATCAAAAAAATTTTGCCAAACCGGACAAGGCTTGCTATAGTCATCAAGCTTAACCCCTTGTCTTGCAAGGAGGATTTGATGCGACCTACGGTCGGTACCACC
This sequence comes from Nitrospirota bacterium, assembly GCA_031413335.1. GTDB lineage: Bacteria > Nitrospirota > Nitrospiria > Nitrospirales > Nitrospiraceae > 2-02-FULL-62-14. The sequence continues at coordinate 699 of JANOEZ010000163.1, read as the reverse complement.
TCGAACGCTCTCCCTCTAGACATCAAGAACCCGGCAGAGGCACCTCAGGCACAGCCTCGGTCGATTCAGCCACGTCGCTACCAACGCAACGCCTTCAGTGTCCCCGTATGTATCCAACAGGGATTGCAGCAAACGCATGGTGAAACTCTGGACTTCACACCAGGCGGATTTCGCCTCTTCTGTCGAAACGCTCCAGTTCTAGCACCCGGCTCCGCGTTGAACCTGACCTTCCAGTTCGGCGAGACGTGCAATCTCACGACCGCGGCACAAGTGGCCTATTGCCTTGAATCGTCCAACGACAAGACGCATACGATGGGAATCCGCTTCGCAGGCATGCGGGATTGGGAGCAAACCATCGTCCTCTCGGCGCTCAAGGAACTCTCGGAATCTGACCAATCCAGGCAAACTTCGCTCATCACCCTGCACGTAGGCGAAAACACTGTCGCGCACGAGGCTGTTGCGCTCGCGACCGGCACGCTTCCCTCTGCGACCGAGCTCCGCCGGTGCCAGCGCGCGCTCGCCAGGATCCCAGTCAAACTGACCTTGGACGGACACGTGTACGACGCCCATACCCGTGACATCGGCGCCGACGGGATGCAGCTGACCGCCAACGTCGAACTGACGGCCAAAGCACCCCTGGTGATCCAGTGGCGCTTCAACGGAAACGTGCACCACGATATTGCCGGACAGGTCGTCTAC
>JANOEZ010000162.1:0-3204 GCA_031413335.1 Nitrospirota bacterium | reverse complement strand
CAGAGCTAGGCAGCGATGATGCGAACCATCGGGCAATCAACGCGGGGCGCAGCGAGCGCAGTGGTGCTGGTCGTGACGGCGTTTGCCGCAGGACTGGTGGTCTATCAATTTGGCGGCTCGCACGAGGTCGAGAGCCGCATCCTCGCAGCTGAATCACGGCATGCCGTGAGCCTTGCCCGCCTGCGCGCTCAACACGCAGCGCTCAAACAGCATCTGGCCTCCCAGGCTCCGACCGGCGCCTACATTGTGGTGGATACGGCGCGCAACCGGCTCTACGTCAAGCGCCGCGCCACGGTCCTGCTGGACGCCGTCGTGTCCACGGGGAGCGGGACCATTTTGGACCATCCTGACCAACCGGAACGCCGGTGGGTCTTCGACACGCCGCGCGGCGCTTTTGCCGTTCAGTCGAAACTGGTCAATCCCGCCTGGGTGAAGCCGGACTGGGCGTTTCTCGAAGAGGGCCGTGCGATCCCCGCACGCGCCGCGGAGCGCGTGGAAACCGGCATCCTCGGCGAGTACGCCTTCGGATTCGGCAACGGCTATTTCATCCACGGCACCCTTTACACCAGACTGCTGGGAAGAAACGTGACGCATGGCTGCATCCGGCTCAATGACGACGACCTGCGCACGGTGAACCAACTCGCCGACATCGGCACCCCGCTCATCATTTTCTGAGTTGCGCCACAGACGGTTCTTCATCGCAGTCGTGCTCGCGGTCGCTGGTTTCGGCAGCGGTTTCGCGGCCGAGTCGCCTGCCTCACGTCGTGATCCCGAGGCCGAGCGGCAGGCGCTCCTGGAAGCGAACACCGTGCTCCAGGACGAGATCAAGCTGGCCGCACGACCGCAGACCTATCTGCTCGTGGATGTGCATCAAGGCGTGGTCCTGGTGAAAGCCCGCGGCATCGAAATCCATCGGCTGCCGCTGCTCGCCTGGCGCGCCCGTGACAATCGGCCGCCGGTGGGCCTGTTTCAGCTGATGGCCCGGCCGCCGGTGGACCGTCCCAGGACCAGGCCCGGCGAAGATGCCACCGAACATCCCATCGAAGTCTCCGATATGCCGGCGGAATACCGGTTGGTATGCGAGCCGGTGTTGATCGTGCTCGTTGCGCCTCCCGCCCAAGACCAGCCCTGGCTCTGGCTCAGAGGTCTCATGCGAGAGTGGTGGAACCGGATGTTTTTAAAAGACTCCAGTCCATGGCTTCGCGTGGTGCTTTCTCCGGAAAGCGCCCGCTCACTGGCCTGGTCGGTGACCGAAGGCATGCCGCTCCTCATCGGCCGCTCAACGCTTCCCTAGGTAGTACTCCCCGTTTTTCCTCCCGTCGGCCCCGTTTGCGTTTTCGCCGATGCCAGCCTAAGATACGGCCCCCAGCGCACTGAATTTAGCGTGGAAGCGGAGGCCAGCGATGCCAAAAGAGCCGATGACGAGAATGCACGTGAATCTGGGGGCGCTCCATGGAACCGTGGAAGCGGCGCTGCACGAGATGGCGCTGACCCGCCTGGTGGCGAGGCTCTGGTCGAAGGACCATACGCTGTGGAAGCCGGAGCCGACGGAAATCGCCAACCGCCTCGGCTGGCTGACCGTAGCGGAACAACTGCGCGAGAAAGTCGGGCCGCTGCAAGCCTTCGCGCAGACCGTACGGAGCGCCGGCTTCCGCGACGTCGTCCTGCTCGGCATGGGCGGCAGCAGCCTCGGGCCGGAAGTATTCCGGTGTTCGTTTGGTTCGATGCGCGGGTTCCCACGTCTGTGGGTGCTGGATTCGATGGTCCCGGGTTTCGTCCGTCAGGTCACACAGGCGATCAATCCGGCAAAGACCCTCTTTATTCTGGCCAGCAAGTCAGGCGGGACCATCGAAGTCATGTCCCTCTACGCGCATTTCTCCGGCCTGGTGGCGAAGGCGCGCAAGAACACCGGCGGCGCGCAGTTCATCGCGATCACCGATCCCGGCACCAGCCTCGGCGCGCTGGCGCACGAGCGCGGCTTCCGCACCACCTTTACGAATCCACCAGACATCGGCGGACGCTACTCGGTGCTTTCCTATTTCGGCCTTGTGCCGGCGGCGCTGCTCGGTCTCGACGTGCAGATGCTGTTGGACCGCGGCATCGAGATGGCGCAAGCCTGCCGGCCAGGTATTCCACCCGATCAGAATCCCGGCGCCTATCTGGGCGCGGTGATGGGGATCCTCGGCCGGTCCGGCCGCGACAAAGTGACGATCGTCGCGTCGCCCAAGATCAATTCATTCGGCCTGTGGGCCGAACAATTGCTGGCGGAGAGCACGGGCAAGGAAGGCAAGGGCTTGATTCCGGTTGCGCAGGAGCCGCTCGCGCCGCCGGATGCCTACGGCAACGATCGCCTCTTCGTCTATCTTCGGCTGGAAGGCGACGCCAATGCCGAGAGCGACAAGCATATGAAGGCGCTGGAGCGGACCGGCCAGCCGGTGGTCCGGCTCGCGTTGCGCGACGCCTACGACCTGGCCGCTGAATTTTTCCGCTGGGAATTTGCCACGGCCATTGCCGGCCATTACCTGGGCATCCACCCCTTCGATCAGCCAAATGTCCAGGAGAGCAAGGAGAATACGAGCCGCGTGCTGGACCACGTCAAAGCACACGGACAACTGCCCCGCAACGATGCGCCGGAGAGCGGCGTCGATGCGCTGCTGTCGCAGGCGGGCCCGGGGCGCTACCTGGCGATCCTGGCCTATCTCACGCCCTCGTCGCAGGCCGATGCGGCGATCAAGACGCTCAGAAAAACGCTTCTGACAAAACATCACCTGACCACGACCGCCGGCTACGGGCCCCGGTACCTGCATTCGACCGGCCAGTTGCACAAGGGCGGGCCAAACTCGGGGCTGTTTCTGCAATTGATCGAGGACATGAAACCGGACGTGCCGATACCGGGCCAGCCCTACACGTTCGGCACGCTGGCGCAGGCGCAGGCCGTGGGCGATTTTCAGTCGCTGCAATCCCGCCATCGAACGGTGGTTCGTGTGCGCCTGGGCAGCCGGGCCGCGCAGGCCATCAAGAAGGTGCTGAAGCCGTCCCGCAAACGGGCTTCGGCGGGCGGGCGCACGGGCAAAAAACGCGTGAGCAAGCGGGGCAAGAAACGGCGGTAAATGGGAGCTGCAGAACTCCGCATTCTGGAGAACGGCGAAGAACTGGCGCGTGAAGCGGCGGATTTCGTCGCATGGGCGGGCGAGCAGGCCATCA
>JANOEZ010000161.1:0-4573 GCA_031413335.1 Nitrospirota bacterium | reverse complement strand
TCAGAGGAACGCTTCACGAACTGAATCCCCTCATAGGGACCCTGCCCCTTCCGCGTAAATCGACGTTCGATCCTCACGTCATTCCTCCTTAGTATGTCGCTACGAATATCAGCCGACCCTGCCGTCGCAGGCATCACTCGTTAGAGCGTTTCAGAAAAAACAGCGAATACCTCAAAGAAACGAGATATTCGCCTATCTAATTGATATTGCTATGCTAAGTAAACTGCCAGGCTCACGGTTCAGCTCCTGATGAGTATAAAACCCCTTCATCACGCCTCTCCGTAAGCACCAAGACAGTTAGTAAGCCGGAAGGATATAAAGTGGAGGGCACTATAGGCCCAACTATTGGGCTTGTCAAGGATATTTACACTACATATGGTGGTTTTTCTGTGAATAGCTTGAAAAAGCTGTGGATAGCGGAATCCCCGCTTAGGGAGCGGAGAGAGCGCACTTACGGCTGCCCTTATTAACAGAAATGGGGTGCTGATTGAAGGTGGATTTCGAACCGATGAAAAATTAATGCTTGAGGGTGGCAACCAATCGCCCAAGTTTCACGGTCGCCTCGTCGACCCCTTCAACAGGAACAAACCTGGACGCAACGCCAACCACGACGACTTTCTGCTCCAGCACATGGGATTCGAACAGAGAGAAGAAGCCGAAGTTGCGGCGCTGGGTATATTTCTGCAGCACCAGCTCAATAAGTTTCGGTCCCTGGGTCGCGTAGAGGCCATGCATCAGCGCACGTTCCTGCTCCGAGAGGGATTGATCCATCCGCGCGACCGCCAACCCGAGTTGCGCCTGAAGGAACGCCCCGTAATCCTTCGAGCTCGGATTGGTCAAAGCCAGGACGACGCACAGTCCCAGCAGGCTTGCCACAATGACGAGTTTGAGATTGCTCACAACGCTCCCCTTCCGCACGATGGACTGGCAGGCACGCAGGGCATCATGCCGCCCGTCCTGCATCGAGTCAAGGTTCGTTGACAATTGCGCGCCAGTCGCCTAATCTTGCGCGCAACCGTTGTCTGTATCACACCGATGAGGAGGATGCGCCATGTATGTCTGGAGCAAAAACATCGTCCTGGGATTGCTGGCTGCCTTTGCCATACTGATCGTGGTGTTTCTCGCAGAAGGCCCCGGCGCTGCCGCCAGCCATCTCAAGAGCCACACGACATTCTGGATCACGCTGAATTATGTTGGCCTCGTCATCTGGCTCTTCGTCTGGATGATCGATCAGGCCAACGCACGTGGGAAAAACGTCTGGCTGTGGCTGGTTCCGTTCCTGCTCGCGCCCCTGCCCACGCTCGTCGGATACATTCTGTACCTGCAACGCAAGGTAGCGTGATCCGCCGGAGCGCGTGATTCAGGCCGGCAGGCGGCGGCGCAATCGCCAGACGATCCACAGCCCCGGCAGCGACGCCAGCACCGTCACGAAGAAAAACGCCCCCCAGTCCAGGGCCTCAACCAGCTTCGCAGCCGGCACGCCCAGCCAGATGCGGTTGAGCGACTCCAGGGACGTGAGAAGCGCAAACTGCGTCGCCGTAAACCGGTGGTCGCAGAGCGACATGACCAGGGCCACGAACGCAGCGGTGCCCATCCCCCCGGCAAGATTTTCAATCACCACCGTGGCAATCAGCATCTCGTACTGCTTGCCGGTCAGTGCCAGCGCGACAAACGCCAGATTGGACAGGGCCTGCCCCGCGCCAAAGACCAGCAGCGATTGCGCCAGATTCCACCGCGTCATCATCATCCCGCCGATCATCGCTCCGAGAATCGTCGCGCCCAATCCGATCCCGCGTGCGGCTCCCACGTCCGTTTTCTCGAATCCCAGCCCCTGGATCAGAAACGGCGTCGTGAGAGAAGCGGCAAACGCATCTCCAAGTTTGTAGAGCAGGAGCAATCCGATCAGCGCGACGGCCAGCGGACGGGAAAAAAATTCGGCCAGCGGCCCCCACACCGCCTCGGCCATGGTGGCGGGAAGAGCAGGCGGCGCGTCCGGCTCCGAGCAGAGGAGAATCGTCACGAGGCCGATCGTCATCAAGCCGGCCATGGCCAGATAGGCGCCCGACCACCCGAACGCATGCGCGATGAATAAGGCCGCCGATCCGGCCGCCAGTAGCGCCACGCGATAGCCGGCCACCCACACAGCCGCGCCGAGGCCCCGCTCGTGAGGCGCGAGAAGATCCGTCCGATAAGCATCGAACACAATGTCCTGCGATGCGGATAGAAACGCGACCAGCAGCGCAAGCGCGCCCAACAGCGGCAGCGCATCCCGCGGGCTCGTCGCCGCCATGGCCAGCACGCCTGCCATGAGCGCGGTTTGCGTCGCTAGCATCCAGCCCCGCCTCCGCCCCAACCAGGGCGGGACGAGACGGTCCATGAACGGAGCCCACAGAAATTTCAGCGCGTAGGGCAGGCCGACCAGCCCGAACCAGCCGATCGTCGACAGATCGACGCCTTCGTCCGTCAGCCACGCTTGCAAGGTCCCGGCCGTCAGCGCCAACGGGAGCCCGGATGCAAACCCCAACGGCAGCATCACGCCGAGGCGGCGATTATGGAGAAATGCCGATGGAGAGGAGGGCATCACTCGATCTGCGGCAGGCAGGCCATCAACCCACATGCGTCATGCCGGTTCACTCAGCACGATTGGCCGTTGAAAGTGCAGGGCTTGTAGCGGGACAGATCAAAATCGATGTGCTCCTGGTAGACCCGCTCGTTGCCGTTGACCCCGTCTATCGTCGGATCGTTCCACATCGTATGGTTCCACCAATAGAACAGCGGCTGCGGCTCGGTGTAGTAGACAGGATTGCCATAGTTGCTGCGCGTGTACTCGATCACCGACCGGCCGGTGATGTAATCCACGACGCCGTTCCCCTTCAAGGAATAGAGCATGATGAACAGCCGGGACTCGTGGTCGTAAATCTCGTCCACGCGCAGGTTGTTGTCCGGTTCGACCGGCAGATTGTCTTTCGAGAAAACGGCGGGCGCACCGACAGACGACAGCACCAGGCAGGCACAGACACACCAGATTCTTGCGCTCACCATCCGTGCACCCCACGCATGACCGGCAAGACACGTCAAAACGGAGCGCATGGTACCACAGCCCCTCCTTGCCGTCCATGTACTCTCCTCCCTATAATGACGCATGACGACCGGACGACCACGAGCCTCCCTGCATACGCTCGGCTGCCGCCTGAACCAGGCGGAAACGGCGCTGCTCGCCGACCGTTTGAAGCAGGACGGCTACCAGATCGTGGACTATGGACGGCCGACCGACCTGCTGGTCCTCAACACCTGCTCGGTCACCGACGAAGCGGAACGGATGTGCCGCTACGAAATTCGAAAGACACTCCGCCATTCGCCGCAGGCCTTCGTGGCCGTGACCGGCTGCTATGCCCAAACCGGCATCGAGGCACTGCGACAGGTGCCTGGCATCGACCTGATCGTCGGCAACCAACACAAGCTGTCGCTGCCCGCGCACCTGCCGGCGCCGGCGGCACTCAGGAAACAACCGGCTCCGTCCCTGCTGCACACAAAAACGCTGGACCACAGCGATTTCACGATGGATGGAACCGGCGACTATGATTCCACGCGCGCCAACCTCAAAATCCAGGACGGCTGCAACTTCATGTGCTCCTTCTGTCTGATTCCGTTTGCCCGCGGGCACGAGCGGAGCCGCCGGATGAACGACGCGATCCGCGAGGCGGACGCGCTCGTCGCGCGCGGGCACCGCGAACTGGTCCTGACTGGCGTAAACATCGGCCGCTATGAGCAGGACGGTGGCTCGCTCCTCGATCTGATCAGGCAGCTTGAACGAATCGAGGGGCTGGATCGAATCAGAATCTCGTCCATCGAGCCCACCACAGTTTCGGATGACCTACTGGAACACATGGCGACCTCAGCCAAACTCTGCCGGCATTTGCACCTCCCTCTGCAAAGCGGCGACGACGGCATGCTGCGCTGCCGTATCGTCACGGTCTTACGGTTCTATAACGTGAGACCGGGCCGGTTGCGGGTTTCCGCAGTAGCCATGATGCTGGCGATTTCGGTGTTCAGGCGCAGCACGATGTCGCGTGGTGTGCCAGCCGGTGCCAGCAGCGCCAGCCAGACCGAGGCCTGGTAGCCCGGCACGCCAGCTTCCTGCAGTGTGGGCACATCGGGCAGTTGGGGAATACGTTTGGCGGTGGTCACTGCCAAGGCCCGCAAGCGACCGGCGGGCACCTGGGCCAGCGCATTCGGCACGCCTGCAAAGCTGCTCTCCACCACACCCGCCACCAGATCGGATGCAGCGCCACTGCTGCCACGGTAGGGCACGTGAATCAGCCGGGTGCCGGTCATCGCGGCGAACATGCCACCCATCAGGTGCTGCGCGCTGCCGTTGCCACTGGACGCATAGTGGATGGTGTCGGGTGCCGCCTTGGCCAGCGTTATGAACTCCTGCACGTTGCGCGCCGGCAGCTTGGGGTTGACCAGCAACACATAGGCTGAATCGACCAGCTTGGACACCGGTACAAAAGCCTTGATCGGGTCATACGGCATGGTTTTGTAGATCCACGGACTGATCACATGCGTCGAG
>JANOEZ010000160.1:0-1913 GCA_031413335.1 Nitrospirota bacterium | reverse complement strand
CACGGGCAGCAGCATGATGCCGCAGAAGAAAAATCCGGACGTGCCGGAATTAGTCCGTGGCAAGACCGGCCGCGTCTACGGCCATTTGATGGCGCTGCTGACGACGCTCAAGGGTCTGCCGCTCAGCTACAACCGGGATTTGCAGGAAGATAAGGAAGCGCTGTTCGATGCGCTCGACCAGGTCTCAGCCTCGCTCGAAATCATCACGAAGGTGATGCAGGGGCTGACGGTCAACCGCGAGACACTGGGGAAGGCCGCTGGCGCCGGCTATATCCTGGCGACGGAGCTGGCGGACTATCTGACCGGCAAAGGCGTGCCGTTCCGCGAGGCCCATGCGGTCACGGGCCGCCTCGTACGCTGGTGTCTGGACCGGAAGAAGGATTTACGAGACCTGACGCTTGCGGACATGCGCGGCATCTCGACCAAGTTCGAGAAGGATGCGCTGGACGTGCTGACAGTCGAGGGCGCCATCGAACGGCGTTCGCAGATCGGCGGCACGGCGCGCAAACGCGTCGAGGCCCGGCTCAAGGCGCTGGAAAAAGTGCTGGCATGACGCGCCGCGCATGGGTGGGCCTGCTACTCGTCGGCCTGCTCGCAGGCTGTGGCCGCCCCGGCGTTCCGGTCCCGCCCGACGATTACGGCATCGGCCTGCGCGTGCAACAGGAACGGAAAAAAGACGAGCAGGCCCGCAAGGAACAGGAGACGCGCGAAGCGGCCGCCGCCAAACAGAACACTGACGAGGGGATTGTGACACCACCGGACGAGATGACGTTGCCGGACATGCGGCCGGTCGGCGGACGATAGGGAAGACGCCATGCACGATTTTGCATACCGCCAGGGAGAGTTCTACTGCGAGGACGTGCCGCTGAGCCGGATCGCCAAGGAAGTCGGCACGCCGTTCTACGTCTACAGCCATGCCACGCTGGTCCGCCACTTCCGCGCTCTCGACAGCGCGTTCCAGCACGTGCCGCACATCATCGCCTTCGCGATGAAGGCCAACTCGAACCTGGCGATCCTCCGCCTCATGGCGCGCGAAGGAAGCGGGGCCGATATCGTGTCGGGCGGCGAGCTTTACCGCGCACTCAAGGCCGGCGTGCCGCCGGAAAAGATTGTCTTCGCGGGCGTCGGCAAGAACCGCGAGGAGATCCGCTACGCGCTGAAATCCGGGATTCTCATGTTCAACGTCGAGTCATCGGAGGAATTGCGCGCGATCGACGACGTGGCGGCCGAGATGCGGACCAAGGCCCGCGTGGCCCTGCGCGTGAATCCGGACGTCGATCCGAAGACGCACCCCTATATTTCCACGGGAATGAAAAAGAGCAAGTTCGGCATCAGCGCCGACCGGGCGCTGGAGGAATTCAAGCTGGCCTCGTCGCTGAAGCACATTGACGTGGCCGGCGTGCACAAGCACATCGGCTCACAGCTGACCGAGATCACGCCGTTCGTGGACGCGCTGAAAAAGATTCTGGAACTGGTCGAGCAGTTGAAGAGCCAGGGCATCAACCTCCGCTACATCAACATCGGCGGCGGGTTGGGCATCACCTACTCGGACGAGACCCCACCGGAGCCAAAAGATTTGTCGGCGGCGCTCTCGCCGTTGCTGCGCGATCTGAAGTGCACGCTGATCATGGAGCCAGGCCGCGTGATCGTCGGTAACGCCGGCGCGCTCGTCACCAAGGTGCTCTACCAGAAGGCCAGCGACGTCAAACGCTTCGTGATCGTGGACGCGGCGATGAACGACCTGATCCGACCGAGCCTCTACGGGGCCTTTCACGAGATCAAGCCGGTACGGGAAACGCCTGCGGGAAAATCGGTCACCGTGGACGTCGTGTATTTTTCTTTTTCAGTTTGTATAATTCATTTTTAGAAATATTGTAATGAGAACCATTTGAATTAGTCAATTTATCGTAAAT
>JANOEZ010000159.1:0-3386 GCA_031413335.1 Nitrospirota bacterium | reverse complement strand
GGACCGCACGGTCGAGGGCGGCTTTGTCACCCGCCCCGGCGTGTTCTCGGCCGATGGCCCTGACCGTGGGTCGGCCCTGCTGGCAGCGGCGCTGCCGGCGAAACTGCCCGCGCGCGTGGTCGATCTGGGGGCGGGCTGGGGCTATCTGGCCCGCGCGATCCTGGCGCGCGACGGCGTGCAGCATCTGGATCTGGTCGAGGCTGACGCAACGGCGCTGGAGTGCGCCCGCCGCAACGTCACCGATCCGCGCGCGGGTTGACGAGCGCTTCGATCCAGTGGCAGGTGTCTTCCGTCCAGCGGTTGATTTCCTGGCTGAGCAGGTGCACGACGCCGATCGTCCGTCCGCCGATGACCAGGGGCACGCACCAGTAACTGCCGGACTGCTTGTTCGAGACGCTCGAGGCGCAGACCAGATCGCGGGACGTGTCCTGCACCTTGTATTCGCGGCCGGAACGGATGACGGGGCACCGATGGGGCTCGTTCCAGACCGGATAGCCGTCGATCGGGAGATCCTCGCGTTTGGGCGAGGTCCAGATGGTTTCGAGGCGATCCTCGGAGGCGTTGAGTCGGAGAATGAGGATTTGTTGCAACGGGATGCTTTGATGCAGGGTGTGGCAGAGGATGCGGTAGACCTCTTCTTCCGAGATGGCCTGCTGCATGGATTGCGTGATCTTTTGCATGTCGATGAGGCGCTGGTTCAGCATCTGCATCTCGATGCCCTGCTGCTCCAGGTTGGTGGATCGTTCCTGCTGGTGCAGGCGCAGGCTGAGATACATGTCCCAGAATCCGTGCCAGAGTTGCCGGATTTCTTCGCCCATGGCCTGTTCGGTTTTCCGGCGGACCGTCGGCTCCTCGGCCACGTCGCCGCTGGCGCTGGCAATCTTTTGCATCTGCGCCGTCAACTCGCGGACCGGCTGGGTGATGACGATCCTGGAGCCCCACACGATGAGCAGCATGACGATGAGGCTGATGCCGCCTCCGCCCGCCACCAGCCACAACTGGTCCCGGCGGGCCGACTGCAGGGCGGATTCGATGGGGATGCTGATTTCGATCCCGCCCATGATGTCGTTGAGCTGGAAGTTCTGCTTCGGGCTGCCAGGGTGTGCGTTATGACAGCCGACGCAACTGTGCGAGACGGCCCGGTCCGGCACGAGAAACCGCATGACCGTGGTCCCGTTCGCCTGTTCCTGCCGCTTGAACAGTCTCGTGTTCGTGGTCAGCAACGCGTCGAAGCCCTCTTTCTGAAACGAATCCTGGACGCCGTTCTTTTTATTGATCGGCCAGGGGCTGATCAGCTTGACGCGGTAGGCGGCGGGGGAGTTCGCGATCATTTCCGTGACTTCACGAAGGAAGGTCGCCGGCAGCGGAAACGCGTTCGGCGTGCGATGGTAGTCGGCGCTGATACTGGCCTTGATGGCCGACAGCCGAGGCACGATGGTGGAGGCATAGTATTCGCGGTCGGCCTGGATCTGCGTCAGGATGGCTTCAGCGGTGGCGGTGGTCTGTTGATCGAGCACCTGCATGCGCTGGCGTCCGGCAAACGCCCAGGCAAACAACACGAGGAAGAGAATCAACAGCGGCGCGATCATCACGATGAGCTTTGCGCTGACGGACCAATGCCGCACGCCGATGAACCAGCGCATGCCACCGACCGGCATTTCGTGTTTTCCGGTCTCGATGGTGGACGGTGTCATCGGGATGCGGCCGCGTTCATCGTTTTCGACGTGCGTTGCGTCTGGATGTGCAGCCGGCTGGCCAGCAACCGGAGCACACCGGCGGTCCTGGGGGAGAGGCACGAGGCGAGGGGCGAGGGGCGAGGGGTGGAACTTTCCTTTTTTCCGTCTCTCGCCTCCAGCCCGGATTCGTCAATCAGTTCCATGAGATCATCGAGTGTATCGATGTCGCGCCGGACCGGCAGCAACGCGGTACGCAGTCCCAGCGCGGCGGCCTTCTGCTGCGTCAAGGGCAGGACTCGATCCGTGGACCAGGGAATGCCGGCAAAGAGATCGGGTGACGGCTTGCGCAGCCCGATCAGGTAATACCCGCCGTCGAAGGCCGGGCCCAGCACCAGATCGTGGGCGGCCAGCAATTTTAACGCGTCGCCGAATGCCGAACCGGGCAGGGTCGGCAGGTCCGTGCCGATCACCAATACCTTTTGATAGCCCAGCGCGAACACATCGGTCAAGGCGCTGGCCATGCGGGCGCCCAGATCGTCGCCTGTCTGCGTGAGCAGACGGACCCCATGCCGCTCCTCGAGAATTTTGAAAAAGACGTGATCCAATGACGGCGCACAGGCCACAAACCGATCCATCGCCGCGCCGCCGCGGCTGCGCTCGAGCATATCCAGCACGATGCTGCCGTGCAGGCTGGCAGCTTCGTCGGGAGTCAGCGGCGGGCAGAGACGGGTTTTGACCTGGCCCGGAATGGGCGCCTTGGCGAAGATGATCAGAGCGGAGTCAGACGGAGCGCGTGAGGCGTCCGGCCTTCTATTCGGGCCGCCCGTGTGCTGCTGTGGGCCCATAAACCCTAGACCTGCCTCTCATCGGACCGAGGCATATAAGTCCTTCAACTTGTAGGGGGTGACGCCTATCCAATACAGCAATCGAAGCGTCCACATCAAGACAATTGTTCGGAGTGTTCCATGGCGGTCCCATCGCCGGTAGGAGGTCACCACCTGGGACCGAAGCGGCGCCACCAGGCCGGCGCGTTTGAGGCGGCGGGTGAAGTCCACATCCTCCATAATGGGGAGGTCCGCAAAGCCGCCGAGTTTCGCAAACACCTCGCGCCGGACAAAGAGCGCCTGGTCGCCGGTGGCAATCCCGCTCCAGCGGGACCGCACACTGATCAGCCGCGCGATCAGCCAGGCCAACCCGGCGTCATGTTCGAACCGGACGTCGAAGCGTCCTCCGACGCAGGCAGGATCATCCAGCGCCTGCTCGATCGCCTGCCGGGCCTCGTCAGGCAGGGACGTGTCGGCATGGAGAAACAACAGAACATCCGCCTGACTGGCTGATGCGCCAGCGTTCATCTGCCGGGCGCGCCCGGCGGCTGATGTGATCAGCCGCGGGTGAGGGGTGATAGGTAATGGGTTATGGGTGGGAACAATCTCCGAAGAACCGGTCTTCTGCCTATCACCTATTGCCCATTGCCCATTACCTGCGAGCGATCGAACGATCTCTATCGTTCGATCGCTACTGCCGCCGTCCACCACAAGGATTTCGTCGAAGCCCAGCCGCGTCACGGACGCGAGCGTGCCCGGCAGCGCCTGTTCCTCGTTCAGTGTGGGAATGATGACGGCGATCTTCACGCTCGCTGACTCGCTAGGTGCGGGGCCATAGGTGATGGGTAATGGGTCGGAAAGTCCCCCCGCCCATAGTCTATTACCT
>JANOEZ010000158.1:0-1397 GCA_031413335.1 Nitrospirota bacterium | reverse complement strand
TCCCGACTGTGTATCGAAGCAAGACGGCACCCTCCGCACGCTGCTCTTCCTTGGTCGTGTTCATCCATCGAAGGGCCTCGATATGTTATTGCCGGCCTGGCAATCGGTGCAGGATAAGTTTCCCGACTGGCGCTTGGTGATTGCTGGGCCTGACAATGGCGGTTACCTGATCAAGATGCAAGACTTGGCTGCCCAACTGCATCTGAAACGAGTTGAGTTTGTGGGTGCCTTGAAGGGAGCGCAGAAGTGGGAGGCTTATCGAGCAGCCGATCTCTTCGTGCTGCCGACGTATTCCGAAAACTTCGGCATGACAGTAGCAGAGGCGCTGGCTGCTGGTGTACCTGCCATCGTATCTAAGGGCGCTCCATGGGAAAGGTTGGAGCAGAAAAAAGTTGGCTGGTGGATCGAAATCGGCATCGCCCCGTTAGTGGCCTGTCTGAATCATGCTCTTGGGCAGGCGCCTGAGGTATTGGCGGGAATGGGCCAACGCGGACGGATTTGGATGCAAACGGAATTTTCTTGGGAACAAGTCGGAACCATGATGTACCAAACTTACCAGTGGATATTAAGCAGCGGCAACAAGCCTGATTGGGTCAGAAAAGAATGAACTCATACGGGCGGCCTCGCCCACAATGTCCCGACATGCTCGCGCTGCTACGAGCAGGCATGTCAATCGCGCAGGCCGGGGGTAGTGCTCTGAAATATGGTGCCGTTGCCTGGTTTTTGGGCTAGAGGCGGACAAAGTGTTGAGAGAAGACTTATTCTACGGACGTCCCAAGGCGCGCTCTCGTTCTCGGCGAGTAAGTTTGAGGTTGGAGAAAAAGCAAAATATTCGCAGGGGTTTCATGAACCGCTAACACCGACATGGGTTTTGGCGCGGTGACCGCACTATCGGAATTGTGGGAGAAGCTCTTCCGCCCTCGATCGAGAAGTGTGTAAATAGGCAAGTAGGCAAAGACTTACAGGAGGTTACAAATAGTAAAAGGAGATAACGCTGCGGTTGGATGGCACGATAGAACGATATATCTATTTGTGCGCGAGTCCGACCGGACTAGCTTACATCTTGTGGTGTGGTCAAAATCTGCGCCAATGATACAGGAACTTGGATCATGAATGTCTCTGTTCTGATATTGACGTTAAACGAAGATCAGAATCTTCCGTCATGTCTGGCATCGTTGCAATGGTGCGACGATATCGTCGTCTTAGATTCGTTCAGCACAGATCGAACCGTTGAAATTGCCAATTCGTCCGGCGCTCGCGTGGTGCAACGGCATTTCGACAACTGGGCTGCGCATCAAAATTGGGCGGTGCAGAACATTCCATTCAAACATCCGTGGGTCTATTACTCCGATGCGGATGAGATCGTTCCTTCGGAATTACGCGATGAGATGTTCTCG
>JANOEZ010000157.1:0-1398 GCA_031413335.1 Nitrospirota bacterium | reverse complement strand
TCCCGACTGTGTATCGAAGCAAGACGGCACCCTCCGCACGCTGCTCTTCCTTGGTCGTGTTCATCCATCGAAGGGCCTCGATATGTTATTGCCGGCCTGGCAATCGGTGCAGGATAAGTTTCCCGACTGGCGCTTGGTGATCGCAGGGCCGGACAATTGTGGATACCTGGGGGAGATGCAACAGTTGACTGCGCAATTGCGGTTGAAACGAGTTGAGTTTGTGGGTGCCTTGAAGGGAGCGCAGAAGTGGGAGGCTTATCGAAAAGCCGACCTCTTTGTGCTGCCCACATATTCTGAAAACTTCGGCATGACAGTGGCGGAGGCACTCGCTTCGGGTGTGCCGGCTATCGTAACTAAGGGAGCGCCATGGGAGAGGTTGGAGCAGAAAAAAGTTGGCTGGTGGATCGAAATCGGCATCGCCCCGTTAGTGGACTGTCTGAATCATGCTCTTGGGCAGGCGCCTGAGGTATTGGCGGGAATGGGCCAACGCGGGCGGATTTGGATGCAAACGGAATTTTCTTGGGAACAAGTCGGAACCATGATGTACCAAACTTACCAGTGGATGTTAAGCGGCGGCAACAAGCCTGATTGGGTCAGAAAAGAATGAACTCTTACGGGCGGCCTCGCCCACAATGTCCCGACATGTCCGCGCTGCTCACGAGCAGGCATGTCAATCGCGCAGGCTGGGGGTAGCGCTCTGAGATATGGTACCGTTGCCTGGTTTTTGGGCTAGAGGCGGACAAGGTGTTGAGTGAAGACTTATTCTGCGGACCGTCCCAAGGTGCGCTCTCGTTCTCGGTGAGCAAGTTCGATGTTGGAGAAAAAGCAAAATGATCGCAGGGGTTTCATGAACCGCTAACACCGACATAGGTTTTGGTGCGGTGACTGCGCTATCAGGATTACGGGAGAAGCTCTTCCGCCCTCGATCGAGAAGTGTGTACTAGGCAAGTAGGCAAAGTCTTACAGGAGGGCACAAATAGTAAAAGGAGATAACGCTACGGTTGGATGGCACGATAGAACGATATATCTATTTGTGCGCGAGTCCGACCTGACTATCTTACATCTTGTGGTGTGGTCAATATCTGCGCCAATGATACAGGAACTTGGATCATGAATGTCTCTGTTCTGATATTGACGTTAAACGAAGATCAGAATCTTCCGTCATGTCTGGCATCGTTGCAATGGTGCGACGATATCGTAGTCTTAGATTCATTCAGCACAGATCGAACCGTTGAAATTGCCAATTCGTCCGGCGCCCGCGTGGTGCAACGGCATTTCGACAACTGGGCTGCGCATCAAAATTGGGCGGTGCAGAACATTCCATTCAAACATCCGTGGGTCTATTACTCCGATGCGGATGAGATCGTTCCTTCGGAATTACGCGATGAGATGTTCTCG
>JANOEZ010000156.1:0-3297 GCA_031413335.1 Nitrospirota bacterium | reverse complement strand
TCTACTCAACCTACGGCGATGAAAACGAAGCACGTCAGTCCGATAAAAAGAAAATCATCATTCTCGGTGGTGGACCAAACAGAATCGGTCAAGGTATCGAGTTCGATTACTGCTGCGTCCACGCCGCCTTCGCGCTCCGGGAAGAGGGCGTGGAAACCATCATGGTCAACTGCAACCCGGAAACCGTCAGCACCGACTACGATACGTCCGACCGGTTGTACTTCGAGCCTCTGACGGAGGAAGACGTCCGCAACATCGTGGACCGCGAGCAGCCAATGGGCGTCGTGGTGCAATTCGGCGGGCAAACCCCCTTAAAGCTCGCCATCCCGCTGGAGCGGGCCGGCATTCACATTCTCGGCACCAGCCCGGACGCCATTGACCGGGCGGAAGACCGCGAGCGGTTTCGCGAGCTCCTGAATAAATTGAAACTCCGGCAACCGGCCAGCGGCACGGCCCGCTCCGTTGTCGAAGCCGTCCGTATCGCCACCACGATCGGCTATCCCGTCATGGTCCGTCCGTCCTACGTGCTGGGCGGGCGCGCCATGCGGATCGTCTACGATGAAGCCGGCCTCATGCATTACATGGCCACCGCCGTCAACGCGTCGCCCGAGCATCCGGTGCTCGTCGACAAATACCTCGAAGACGCCATCGAGATCGACGTGGACGCCATTTCTGACGGAAAGCAGGTGGTGGTCGCCGGCATCATGGAGCACATCGAGGAGGCGGGAGTGCATTCAGGCGACTCGGCCTGCTCGCTCCCGCCCTACACGCTCGCTGCGACGGTGGTGGACCAGATCCGTCACCAAACCGTTGCGCTGGCGTTGGAACTGGGCGTGATCGGGCTGATGAACGCCCAGTTCGCCGTGCGCGACGGCGAGATCTACGTGCTCGAAGTCAATCCGCGCGGCTCGCGCACCGTGCCGTTCGTCAGCAAAGCGATCGGCGTGCCGCTGGCCAAATTAGCCATGAAGGTCATGATCGGACAGACGCTGGACCAACTCGGCTTTACCAGGGCGCCGGTACCGGCCCACGTCTCGGTCAAGGAAGCGGTCTTCCCGTTCACAAAATTTGCCGGGGTGGACGTACTGCTGGGGCCTGAGATGAAATCGACGGGTGAAGTCATGGGGATGGACGCTGATTTCGGCTGGGCGTTTGCCAAAGCCCAGTCGGCAGCCGGTGTGTCGCTGCCGCGAAGCGGCACGGCTCTTCTCAGCGTGAAGGATCAGGACAAGCCCGCCGCGCTCGACGTCGCCAAAAATCTCCGGCAACTCGGATTCCGGATCGAAGCCACGCGCGGCACTGCGGCCTATCTGAAGACGCACGGCGTCGACTGCGACGCGGTCAACAAAGTCACGGAAGGCCGTCCGCATCTCGTCGATCATATTAAAAATGGCGACATCAGTCTGGTCATCAACACCGTCTGGGGCCAGGCGTCGCAGGCCGACTCCGCGTCGATCAGGCGGGAAGCCCTGCAACGCGGGGTTCCGTACTGCACCACCATGCCAGGTGCCAGAGCGACCGCCATGGCGATCGAAGCCACGCTGAAAAAAGGGCTGACGATCCGATCCCTGCAGGAATATCATCACCGGTCATAAGCTGGAGGTTGAATGCCGACACCGATTACCAAGAAAGGCCATGAAGCGCTCACCGCCGAACTGAGCCGCCTCAAGAAAGTCGAACGCGCGAAGGTGATCGAGGCCATCGCCGAGGCCCGCTCGCACGGCGACTTGAGCGAAAACGCCGAATACGACGCCGCAAAGGAACGTCAGGGCTTTGTCGAGTCCCGGATCAAGGAATTGGAGAATAAACTTGCCGACGCGCGGATCATCGAAACCGCAGGCCGGACGAGCGATACGGTCGTTTTCGGCGCCACCGTCCTCCTCATGGAATTGGATGCCAAACAGAAAAAACAATACAAGCTGGTCGGCCAGGATGAGGCGGACCTCAAGGACGGAAAAAATCTCAGTCCAATCGCCGGTCGGCAAGGCTCTGATCGGCAAGCGTGTCGGCGATCAGGTCCCCGTCACCACTCCGGCCAAAGTCGTCAAATATGAAGTGATCGAAATCCGTTTCGACGACCTCTGACATGCCTGCCGCCATTTCCGTCATCACACTGTTAACCGATTTCGGCGACCGCGATTACTTCGTCGCCAGCATGAAAGGCGTGATCCTGGGGATCAATCCGCAAGCCCGGATCGTGGATCTCTCGCACAATGTCGCGCCGCATCAAATCGAAGACGCGGCGTATCTCTTGAAAGCGTCCTGCAAATACTTTCCGGATGGCACCGTGCACGTCGCGGTCGTCGATCCCGGCGTCGGCAGCCTGCGGCGGCCGCTCCTGGTGACGACAGCACGCCATTTCTTCGTGGCGCCCGACAATGGACTGCTGAGCTATATCTATCAGGAGGAAACGGGCGTCGAAGTCCGCCAGATCGAAAACAAGCAATACCGGCTGGATTCCGAGGGCACGACCTTCGACGGACGCGATCTCTTCGCGCCGGCCGCCGCGTGGCTGACCAAGGGGCAGCAACCGGGCTCCTACGGCAAGCTAATTCAGGACTACGTGAGGCTGCCGCTGGCCGAGCCGGCATGGCAGGGGAGCACGCTGGCCGGGGCAATCATCTACGTGGATCGATTTGGCAATCTGATCTCGAACGTGACGCCGTTCCACGTGAAGGATGTGCAGGGCAGGACCAGAGGCTCCGCTGTCTCCATCCGCATCGGCGGCATCACGATCGACGGGCTCGTGCGCAGCTATAGCCAGGGCGATCCGATCACGCCCCATGCCCTCATCAACAGCAACGGCCAGGTCGAAGTCTTCGTCAAGGAAGGCAGCGCCGCGGAAGCGTTGAAAGTCTCGCGCGGAGCGCCCCTCACGCTGGCCTGAGATTATTTTGTGATCTTCTTGTCTCGCATCGCTGGATGAGGGATACTTTGCTTCGGACCTCACACCTGTAGGGGAGTCCAGCATGAGCGAAAAGGTGCGGCGGACGGCACTCCGGCTTATTCGTGACAAGATCAACGCCCCCTTGACCCTGCCGACAGGCGGGCCGGCGGTTCCACATGGCGATGACCTGACCTGCCCGAACTGCGAGCGGACGTTTGCGCGACGATCTCACCGCAAGGGCCTATGGGAACTCCTCTGCAGTCTCCTGCTCATTTATCCCTATCGTTGCCAGCTCTGTGCGCACCGTTTTCTGGCTACCCCCAAGATGGCAGCCCGCAAGCCCCACCGCGAGTTTGAGCGGCTGCACGTCCGCTTTCCGGCATCGTTTCGCTCCGCCTATCTGGATCAAA
>JANOEZ010000155.1:0-2999 GCA_031413335.1 Nitrospirota bacterium | reverse complement strand
TTCTTCCCTCCTGCCTAAGAAGACGGTTCTTTGGTTTGTTTGGTTTGTCTTGTTTATTTGGTTGAGCGAAACCAAGCAGATGAACCAAATCAACTAAACAAACCAGATAGACCAGATCCTTCAACCTCCAGGCCGCTGCGCTTGTTTACCAAACCCTCTCAAAGAGTTTACGGCGTACCCACGTCTCCCTGATCGCCTTGTAATGCGTAGCGGGTAGGTTGCGCTCGCGATGAGTTGTCGCCCGATCCGGTGGAGCCGGATGGCGGCGTCGGAGGATGGTGGGAAGCACGGTTGCGGTGTGGATCTCTTAACGAAAGATTTACGGGTCATGAACCCTTCGCTGACCAATCTGTAACAGAGACTCATGTAGAAGGAAGCTGTATCAAACGGAAGGAGGTGGATGCTGGCAAGTGCCGGTTGCAAAAGAAGAAGAGTTGCGCGAAAGGTTGGAATCTAAATGCAGCGGATAGTCGGAACGGAAGTGAGTGAACAGTAATATTCAACAGGGAGGTTTGTAATGAGATTACGGAAATCAGCATTCAAAGCCATTTTGGCCGCAGGCCTATTGGCCGTGGCCGGACTCGGTGGAGTCCCCCAACAGGCACAGGCGTTGACCTTCAACACGGGCGACGCAGTGCTCGTCATTTATGGCAATGACAATCAGGGGTATCTGAACCTGGGCAATTGGAATACTTTGAAGACGACCGGAGCCTCCATTGACGTATCGGGCATTCTCGGTGCGGGAGGGGTCTCGGGGGCCAATCCGATTGAATACACGGTCCTTGGGAACGTCGGCGCACTGACCCCCTTGTGGTTCGGGAACAGCGTAGACATCAGCTCATGGAGTGCCACTAACAAGAACCAGACTCTACCGAACCCCTTCAACACTGCTCTCACCAATTGGAGAGGTCAGCTCACGAACGCGAACATCGCGGACCCGACCCAGTCCGCCCGGACCATCTATTCGAGTTCAGATGGGTTGCTGGCGTACACCACATACTTCGGAACAACTGACACGTATGCAGGAGCGCTAAACGGACGCCGTGGGTCTACGGACATCGACAATGTTCTGTTCATGCTTGAACGGACTGGCGCTGCTACTACCTTGGCCGGCGTCACGACCGCATTTCTGAACTCCCAGAATGGGCTGTTCACAATGTCTCCCGTGAGTGCCGTGCCGATTCCCGCCGCCGCCGTGCTCTTTGGGACCGGCGTGATCGGTCTGATTGGAATCGCCCGTCGGAAGCTTATGATCTAAAGGTTGAGACAATCTCGCATGAACAATAATTTAGGAGCATAACATGACATCAAGAAAAACACTTCTTTTCGCGTGCCTCGGCCTGGCAGGATCGGTCGCCGGTGCTGATCTGGCTCAAGCCCAACTCGTCCTGAACGGAGCCGGCTCTTCAGCCGGTCGCCAGTATGCATCACTTCTCCCGACCGACCTCCAGCTGTGTGATGCTGGCAGCACTCCTGTCTTGTTTCAGAGCGCCGAGGTTCCGCCGAACAGGACCGAGTGGCAGTGCACGCTCGGCGGCGCAGCTCGTACCTACCGCTATTCGGCCAGCGGCTCAGCGGACGGTTACACGTTCCAGCCCAACGGTGCGGCTGGTACCGCTCCCTACCTCAACCTCACCTCAGCCACCACCGGCGCATGTCCGGCTCCAACCGCCGCCGTGGTCAATGGCAGGGCTGTCCTTCGATCAACTTGCGGCTCTCTCGCCGGTCCAGGAGGCGTCCCAGCAGCGGTGGTCAACGCTCCTGCTTCCTCGTTCATCGTGCATTATGGGGCGTCCGATGTGAAGCCGGGCTCGTTCAACGTCACAGCGGGTGGGTCCACGATCAGTCCACCGGCAGCCGGCCACCTGACTGCCAACCCCATCGTGGCAGTGCCCTTCTCCATTGTCGTCGGCAACGGTGTGACAGCGGGCAACGGGACCCCCTTGCTGAACCTCACGCAGTTAGAGGTGAGGCAGATCCTCTCCGGAGATATCGAAGCCGGCGGCGGCGACTGGACCACACTCGGACACAACACGACAACAGCAGACAAGGCCATCCGCGTCTGCCAGCGCACCGTGATCTCGGGCACGCTGGCCGCACTGATGCAAACAGTGATGCAGAGCCCGTTCGCGTTTACCGGGATCAACCCCACTGCAAGCGCGACGAACATCTTCAATCCCAGTTCTTCGAACGTGAAGGCCTGTGTCGAGAACAATCCGAACTCGATCGGTTACATCGACAGCGATACCATTCTGCTGGGCGGCGCCCACCAAGTTGCTCTTGACGGGTTCCTTCCGAGCAATCCAGCCTTGCCGGCCGGGATCAGTCGTACGAGGGATCTCCGCTGCGGCAAATACGCCTATTGGACGGACTGGGTCATCGTGACGCGCAACGCCGGCATCCAAGCGGCTCCGATCAATGCGGCTGCCGGCTCGAATGCGTTGCTGACGCTGTTACAGAACAGAGCAATCGCCAACAACCCGTTGCCGGACTTCTGGGGCGGGGCGAACGACATGTTCGTCTTCAAGAGCGATGACAAAGGACCGCATAACTGGTTCACGCCGAACGGCAGCGGAGCCAATGCTTTGACTGCATGCAGCAACGCCGGGTCGATACAGTAGTTTCCTGATGGAATGAATGGGAGCGGCCGGAAGGCCGGCCGCTCCAGCCTCGAGAGCATGAGGAAATGATTATCTGGCAGCGGAGAGACTCGGTCGTTCCTCAAACAAGCGAGGGTGCGGGTCATGGGTTTATGGCCGTAGAACTCGATCATAGCAATAAAGACGTAGATGGCACCGGAAGGCATACGCCTTCCGACTCCATGATCGACAAACATGGGCGGTCAGTTTCATTCGCTGTCCTGCCGAAGTGCGCATCTCACCGTGTCATAAAGGACGAATATCATGCAGCAACTATCCAGAAGGACGACAGGTCAAAAGATTTTCAGGAAGGCCGGCTGGATATGCGGCCTGGCCTTGCTGCTGGGTGTTGGACTGGGT
>JANOEZ010000154.1:0-3832 GCA_031413335.1 Nitrospirota bacterium | reverse complement strand
GCACAAGGGGAATGAATCGTGAAGGCGAAGATTCACGTCACGTTAAAGTCCGGCATTCTCGATCCGCAGGGCAAAGCCATCGAACATGCGTTGGAGACGTTGGGGTTCAAGAACGCCTGCAACGTACGGGTGGGGAAGTACCTGGAGTTGGAGTTGAAGGAGACGACGCAGGACAGGGCCGAGGCCGAGGTCAAGGCCATGTGCGAGAAATTACTCGCTAATACCATCATTGAGGAATATCGGTACGAACTGGCTAGTTGAGGGAGTTCCTTGCGTTCACCCGTCACCCGTCACTTGTCACCCGTCACGGCGTTATGAATTTCGGCGTCATCGTTTTCCCCGGCTCCAACTGCGATCACGATTGTATCCACGTCATGTCCAGCGTCCTCGGCCAGAAGGCCACACCGGTTTGGCATAAGGAAACCTCGCTGACCGGCCTCGACGCGATCATTCTGCCAGGCGGGTTCTCCTACGGCGATTATCTTCGCACCGGCGCCATCGCACGATTCTCGCCGGTCATGGGCGCACTCAAGACGTTTGCGTCAGAAGGCGGGATGGTCCTCGGTATCTGCAACGGTTTCCAGATCCTGCTCGAAGCAGGGCTGCTGCCTGGAGCGATGCTCAGGAATAAGTCGCTCTCCTTCATTTGTAAAGATGTTCACATCAAAGTCGAGAACGCCGCCACGCCTTTTACCGGCCTGTGCGAATCGGGGCAGGTTTTGAAGGTTCCCATCGCCCACGCAGAGGGGAACTACTACACCGATCCGGTGACGCTCGCGGCTCTGCAAGCCAATGCTCAGATTATCTTTCGCTACTGCACGCCGGATGGGAAAGCCACGCAGGATGCCAACCCAAACGGCTCGCTCGACAACATTGCGGGCATTCGCAATGCCGAAGGCAACGTGTTGGGCCTGATGCCGCATCCAGAGCGTTGCGCTGAGGATGTGCTCGGTAACGACGACGGCCGGGTGATCTTTCTCTCGATGTTGGATGCGTTGAAGAAGGCGAAACTCAAGGCAGTCGTAGCGTAGAAATGAAAATATCCAAAGACCTCATCGCGCAACATGGACTCTCCGACGACGAGTATAAAAAAGTCATCGAGATTCTCGGGAGAGAACCGAACTTTACCGAGCTCGGCATCTTCTCCGTGATGTGGAGCGAGCACTGCTCCTATAAAAGTTCTCGCGTGCATCTGAAGAAACTGCCGACGACCGGCCCGCGCGTGGTGCAGGGGCCCGGGGAAAATGCCGGCGCGGTGGATATCGGCGACGGGCTCTGCGCGGTCTTCAAGATGGAATCCCACAACCATCCCTCCTTCATTGAGCCCTATCAGGGCGCGGCGACCGGCGTGGGCGGGATTCTGCGTGATATTTTCACGATGGGCGCGAGGCCGATCGCGCTACTGGACTCACTCCGGTTCGGCCTGCTGGACCGGCCCAAGAATCGCTACCTGGTTAAGGGCGTCGTGGCTGGAATAGCAGGCTACGGCAACTGCATGGGCGTGCCAACGGTCGGTGGTGAACTTGTCTTCAACGAAATCTATTCGAATAATCCGCTTGTGAACGTGTTCTGCCTCGGCATCGCGAAAAAAGACCGCCTGTTCAAGGGCACGGCGGCGGGCGTCGGCAATCCGGTGCTCTATGTCGGCTCCAAGACCGGACGGGACGGCATTCACGGGGCGACGATGGCCTCGGATTCCTTCGATGACGCGTCAGAAGCGAAGCGGCCGACCGTGCAGGTGGGCGATCCCTTCACGGAGAAATTGTTGCTCGAAGCCTGCCTCGAGTTGATGGAGACGGATTTGCTCGTCGGCATTCAGGATATGGGGGCGGCGGGCCTCACAAGTTCGTCCTGCGAAATGGCCTCGAGAGCCGGCAACGGCCTTGAACTCGATCTCACGCATGTCCCGCGGCGCGAGCCGGGCATGACGCCCTATGAATTGATGCTCTCGGAATCGCAGGAGCGGATGCTGATGGTGGCGCAGCAGGGGAAGGAGGATGAAGTCCTCCGCATCTGCCATAAGTGGGATCTCGATGCGGCGGTGGTGGGGCGCGTCACCGGCGACGGTATCCTGCGCGTGAAGGATCAGGGCAAGATCGTGGCGGAAATTCCCGCGAAGGCGTTGGCCGAAGACGGCCCGAAGTACGAGCGCCCGAACGCACCGCCGGCGTATCAGGAATATCTCCAGGCGCTCAATCTTGACGCGCTCAAGGAGCCAAAGGACTATACGGCCACGCTGCTGGAGCTGCTGGAGTCACCGACGATCGCGAGTAAGCGGTGGGTCTACCAGCAATACGACCATATGGTAAGGACGAACAGCATGGTGCGGCCAGGCTCCGATGCCGCGGTGCTTCGGATCAAGGGGACGAACAAGGCACTGGCGATCACGGCGGACTGCAACGGCCGCTACTGCATGCTGCATCCCTATATGGGCGGCATGATTGCGGTGGCGGAGGCGGCGCGCAATCTGGTTTGTTCGGGCGCCGAGCCGATCGGGCTCACGGACTGCCTGAACTTCGGCAATCCGGAGCGGCCTGAAGTCATGTGGCAGTTTATTCTCTCGGTGGAAGGCATTGCCGATGCCTGCCAGGCGTTCAACGTGCCGGTGGTGAGCGGCAACGTGAGCTTCTACAACGAGACGAACGGGTTGAATATTTATCCTACGCCGATTCTCGGCATGGTCGGGCTGATCGAAGAGGCCGACAAGACCATGACCCAGTGGTTCAAGCAGGCCGGGGATGCGATCATCCTGCTCGGATCAACGCGGGAGGATGTGGGCGGGACGGAATACCTGCGCGCGATCCATCACCGCGAACAGGGTGAGCCGCCGTATCTGAACCT
Organism: Nitrospirota bacterium; assembly: GCA_031413335.1. Lineage (GTDB taxonomy): Bacteria > Nitrospirota > Nitrospiria > Nitrospirales > Nitrospiraceae > 2-02-FULL-62-14. The sequence goes on along the minus strand of JANOEZ010000154.1, from coordinate 991 downwards.
GGACACAGAAAAAGCGCTCCATGCCTGCACGTTGAAACTGATCCGCGATGGGTTGGTTCAATCGGCGCACGATTGTTCTGATGGAGGTCTGGCCGTTGCGCTGGTTGAATGTTGCGTGTCCAATCCCACACAGCAGCTCGGCGCTGTGGTACGATTGGCGGGTCACACCATCAGACGGGATGCGCTGCTGTTCGGGGAGAGCCAGTCCCGAATCGTACTCTCGGTCAAGGCCGATGCTGCCGATAAAGTTACGCAGGTTGCGCAGGCGATGGGTGTGCCGGCTGCGAAGATCGGGACCGTCGGTGGCGAACGGCTGGTGATTGATGTCGAAGCGGGCACGCAGGCTTTGGCCTGTCGGATTGACGCAGAGTTAAAAACCCTGTTAGATCGATGGGGTAACAGCCTCGAACGGGCGCTCAATCAGGCGTGAGGGAAAAGGGTCACATGGGCCGCACCCGAAAAGAGCTTCCGATGGCCGGCCAGTCCACGCCGCGCGTTTCACGTCCGCAGTTCATCACGCCGGATAAATTCCACGACGAATGCGCGGTCTTCGGCATCTTCGGCCATAAAGAAGCGGCCAACATCACTTACCTCGGGCTCTATGCGCTCCAGCATCGCGGGCAGGAAGGCTCCGGCATCGCTGCTTCCGACGGCGAGCATTTCAACGTCGAAAAAGGGCTCGGACTCGTCGCCGACGTTTATACGAAATCAGTCATCAAGCGGCTGCATGGCCACATGGCGATCGGCCACAACCGCTACTCCACGGCGGGTGGGACGGGGCTTAAGAACGTCCAGCCGCTCACGGTGAATTTCGCCTTCGGCAACCTGGCGCTGGCGCACAACGGCAACCTCATCAACGCGCAAATGCTCCGGAGCGAGCTGGAAGCCTACGGGTCAATCTTCCAATCCACCACGGACAGCGAAGTCATCACCCCGGATGAGCGTGGTGCTGCTGGCCTACGGCGCCGCCGCCGTCCTCGGCATGATCCCG